>CAZPPD010000043.1:0-14554 GCA_964588185.1 uncultured Alcaligenaceae bacterium
CATTGGCGGTGACCAGGTGTCTGCCATCGGGGGAGAAGGCGATGTCAGCGATGGGCCAGCGGAAATGCCATTGCTGGATGGGATCTTCGGAAGAGGTGGTCCAGAGCATGACTTTGGGGCGGAGTTCATCGGTTACGGTAACCAGGTGTTTTCCATTGGGAGAGAAAGCCACGGCCGCTACCGGTTTGGTTGTGGTCCAGGTTTTCGTGAGAGTCAACTCCGAATGATGGAGGCGATAAAGCTGGATCGATCCGTCGGTACTATTTCCAGCAGCCAATGTCTTCCCGTCCGGGGTAAATGCGAGGGAGGTAACCGGGACCGGAGTTGGGGCCGATGGTCTTCGGGATCTTTGGCCGGGTTCCAGATCCAGGACTTCTAAACCGGCGTTAGCCCAGGCACAGATGGCTTGGTTGGTCGTGGGTGAGGTAACGAAAGCTGTCAGCCGGTCATTGGTCTCCGAAATGGAGAGGACTTGCTTGCCACCGCTGCCATCAACTTTTCCCGTTTCGACGATGCCTTGTTCTGTTGCTCCGACGAAACGGTCTCCTGCGGGATTGAATCCGAGTCCCACGATCGGAGTCTTGCCCAGGTTGCGGTAATGCTTGAGTGCCAATTCTTCGATATTCCAAACGCCGACATTTCCCTCGGGAGTTCCGCCAATCAGTTCCCGGCCGCTTGGGGAAAAGGTCAGGAAACGGATCTGACCCGGAACTCGGTGGAGCCGGTGTTTGTGAGTTTCCCTGGTCTTGGTATCCAGGGCGAAAAAGGTGTTGCCCGGTCCCATGGCAACCATGAAGCGGCCATTGGGACTTACCGCAACAGAAGACACCGGGTGATAACCAAATCCTTTTACGATCCGGTAAACGGCGACCAATTCTTTGGGTTGCCACAGGAATCGTTCTCTTTTAGGCAGGTCAGTTTCCGGGTCCAGCTTGTCCAGCGGAGAGGGGATCTTCAGGAATAACTTGGCCACTTGGTCCGCTTGTTTGGAGCCGGGTTGTTTTGCCCGTATTCGGTTTAGCTTTTCCCAGATCGCGGCGACATCAGCAGAAGGTTTCTTGATTTCCTTCCAGAGTTCTGTGACTTTATCTTTCTTCGTCTTGGATTCGGCTTTGATTTTCGGGCCGGGATCTTTAGGGGTTTCCAGAAGCGAGGCCAAGACCACCAGCCAAAAGAGAGCTGCCCCTCCCAGCAGAATTCCCAGGACAATCCGGTTCTTCCAGATCCAAGAATTTTTTCCGCCCGGGATCGGCAAGGCAATGGGAGCAGGAGTTACTTGGGAAGGAACCAAGGCGGGTGGATCGAGTGCTTGGATTGGCGGGATGGGAGTTTTATCCAGAGCCGGGGGCGTATTTTCCGGATTCTCTGCCGGCAAGCTCTTGGGAACCGACTTGACTCCGGCGGCGGCAGTGACCGACAGCAATTCGGTGAGTGCTTCGACAATTTCCTGAGGCGTTTGGTACCGATCTTCCGGTTTCTTGGCCATCATCTTGCGGACGACTTGGCCCACGCGTTGAGACAGCTTTTTTACGTCTTTAGGTTTGCCGCCCTCTTGCAGTTGTTTTCTGCGGCGGGCGTCTTCTACCGGTTTGGGGTCGTCCAATTGATGGCTGAGTAGCTTTTCGGTCAGGTTGCCTCTGGGGAAGGGAACCATGCCGGTGAGCAAGAAGTAAAAAGTGCAGCCCAAGCTGTAGATGTCGGAGCGGATGTCGGTTTCGCGGGAGTTGCGGGCTTGTTCCGGAGCGATGTAATCGGGGGTCCCCATCACAGTCCCGAGTTGGGTCAGTTCGGTAGCTATGGATTCGCCGTTTTGGGGAGTAATGCGGGCTAACCCCATGTCCAACAATTTTACCGTGCCCCATTTACCCAAGTGGGACCGGGAATGGACTCCGCTGCCTTTCAGGGATTTCTCCGGGGATTGGGTGACCAACAGATTTGCCGGCTTAATATCCCGATGAACTAACCCCTGCTGAAAGGCATGCTCCAAGCCCATTGCTGCTTGGCGGATGTAATCGCAAGCCTGCGGGACCTTTAACGGACCGCCTTTTTTTACTTTCTGGGATAAGTCGATTCCATCGATATATTCCATGGCGAAATAGTGCCGCCCATCAATTTGGTCGGCATCAAAGGCCCGCACGATATTGGAGTGGGAGAGTTTGCTGGCGGCTTCAACCTCGCGGAGAAAACGCTTCACTGCGGTTTCGTTATCCAGCAAGCGGGGATGGAGAATTTTCAAGGCAACAATCCGGCCCAAGTTTTTATGCTTGGCCTTGAAGACCTGCCCCATCCCGCCTTCGCCCAACCGTTCCAGTATGACATAAGGGCCAAAGACCAGATCCTGATGTTTTTTCTGAAATAACTGATTTACCTGGTAAGGTGTGAGCCATTCTCGACCGATTAATTCTTTGGCAAGGTCTTTTGGGTTGGAGAAGCGTTTTAGCAAATGCTCATCCAATTCCTCCAACTGAGTGGATGTCAACAACCCACTCTGCTTTAAGGCTTCGATGAAATCAGGGACACAAGCGATTGTCATACTTGATCCTATTTTCGTTACGGCGATAATATCCTTTTTTGAAGGAATGGTGGGAGGAAAGGCCACCATCTTTTACAAACGGATACTAATTGAACTATAGCTCGCTTCTTGTAAATATTTCCTCTTTTTCCAAGATAAAAATAGAAAAGGATTACTAATTGAGGGGGAAAGAGAAATAGAGGGGTTTTCTCTAAATAAACCAATTTTCAGGTGTTAATAATCCTAAGTGTTACCGTTTCCAAGCTGGTTTTGTTTCAAACCAGATTTCCTGCGGAATGTAGGGTGGTGGAAACTCTTCCTACTTTGTAATCGTGCCCAAACCGCTGGGAATTCATTTGACATTTGCCAAATGGCATATAGAATTTGGACAAGTGGCAACAGCTATCTTGCCGGATTCCCATCTATTTAATTGCGGAGGGGGTTATGTCCCCAAAACTTCCCGGGCTTGGAGAACCTCCCGGCCATTTTTACGTAGCGTTATTAGGACTAAAAATCCGTGAAACCCAAAAGCTGCTGGAACGGATTAACGAAGGCTTGTCCTTCAGCAGTTGGGAAAGTTTTCTTCGCAATACCAATCTTTCCAAAGAAGACGCCATTCACTTGGTACAAATCACCGCTCGAACATTAAGTCGCCGCAAGGAAGAAGGCCGCTTACATCCCGATGAATCCGACCGTTTGGTTCGGGCAGCCAGGATATTCGCTCGAGCCAAAGAATTATTCGAGGGAGACACGGTGGCGGCAAGACGCTGGTTGACTTCAGCCCAGCGGTCGTTGGGTGGAGCAAAACCGTTAGATTATGCCACTACCGAAGTAGGAGCACGCGAAGTCGAAGGAATCATCGGCAGACTTGAACACGGAATCCCAACCTAATGGCCCGAGCCTGGCGAATCATCAAGCAAAAATTCGCTACCAACGCGTTTGACGGCGAAGGAACCCGACTTTACGGTAGCCGCTGGTCCAGCCCGGGTACTCGCATTGTCTTTGCCGCAGAATACCTTTCCTTAGCAACGCTGGAAATTCTTGTTCACTTGCAGAAAAGCGATCTTTTCTCCAGCTTTGTTGCTTATTCCATTGATTTCGGCGACCATCACGTTTCGGACTTGGACTCCAATCTTTTGCCGGAAAATTGGTGCGATTCTCCGCCACCCCCGGAAGTCCAACAAGTCGGAGACAATTGGGTTCAGGAACAATTCTCCTTGGTCTTACGGGTTCCCAGCGCCATCATTTCCCATGAATACAATTTTCTGATCAACCCGGCTCATGCAGAGTTTTCGAGGTTGACCATTAGCGAGCCCATCCAATTAGATGTAGATTCCCGGCTCTTTAACCACAAATAAAATTAGGCTGCGAGAAGTTCATGGCCTCGCAGCCTGTTTATATAAAAAGTGCAAGCGAAAAGAGAAACACACCTTGAAGCACGGAGTGTTGTAGGAGGTTGTCAAGGGGTCCATAATCCCTTTCGCTTGCACATTAGCCGAATGAAATTTATTGAATCCTGCGGTAAGCAGGTGGATTTTCAATGTGACCCTGAGTAGACCTCAGGGTCACTCCTAAACGAGGCCCTGCCAAGCCTGTTGGTGCTTGAACACCGCGTCCAAGCGGCTTTCCTTGTCGGCGGTTGTTTTCGCCTTCACAAAGATATGCGGAATCGTCAAGTGATTCGGACAAAGTAACCGGGAATTTTTTGATCTCGCCCACGAAACCTGAAAGGGATGAGTGAGGGTATATCTTAGTAGATGCGAAAGAACGGGTGCAGAATTAGGTACTTTGTTCCTAAGGAGTTGGCAGTATGCGATGGGTGATGGTTGCCGCATTTCTCGTAGTTGGTTTCGGGGAGATATTGGCTGAGGGAAATTCAAACGCACATAGCCTAGGCAAATCCATAGCCACTCTTCCCCTGGTATCGTTACACGGCAAAAGGTCACAACTCCACGATTTTGAAGGCAACTCGGCAATAGTGGTGGTGTTTTTGTCCTTTGATTGCCCGGTTGCCAAAAATTACATTCCAACGTTGAATAGTATGGCAAAGCGGTATCGGTCAAAGCAGGTTGCCTTCGTCGGTTTATTTGCCAATCGCGAAGTGAAGCGAGAAAATCTCTTTCAAAAAGCCAAAGAATACAAAATCTGCTTTCCGGTATTTCATGACTCTCGATTGGAAGCGGCGAAGGCTTTCCAAGCGAGCCATGTCCCCATGGCTTTTGTTTTGGATTCAAAGTTCTTGGTTAGGTACCAGGGCCGAATTGATGATACTTACTTTGCCCGCTTGAAGAAAAAGGCAATCGTCTCGCGAAAGGATCTCCAGGTAGCACTTGATGAAATTCTAGACGGTAAAAAAGTATCCGTTGCCGTTACCCAACCCATCGGGTGTCCAATCCTATTTGATCGCCCGGCGATTAAGTCTAAAAAAGTCACCTTTTATCGAGATGTTCTCCCCATCCTGCAGAAGCATTGCCAAACCTGCCATCGACCAGGAGAAGTCGGTCCATTCTCTTTATTGACTTACAAGCAAGCGGTTACGTGGGGTAATGATATCAAGAACTACACCAAGACAAGAAAGATGCCCCCTTGGATGCCGAGCGAAGGAGTGGCTTTCCGCGAAGAGAGAAAGTTGACCAAGAAGGAAATTGCCACTCTTGCGGCTTGGGTGGACAACGGCATGCCGGAAGGAAACAAGCAGCATTCTCCGCCGCCCAGAAAATTTACTCAAGGGTGGCATCTGGGAGAACCGGACCTGATCTTAGAACCTAAGGAAGAAATCACCATTGCTCCAGATGGGCGGGATCTGTTCCGTTGTTTTGTTTTCCCCACCAACTTCAAAGAAGATAAGTTTATTGCCGCTTATGAGGTGCGACCGGGGAACCGCCGAGTAGTCCATCACACCGTGCATTTTTTGGATACGAAAGGCCGCGGCCGCCGCTTACAGGAGCGTTTCCAGAAACGGCAGCGAAAGGGCAGCCGGGACTATGGTCCCGGATATAACTCCATGATGGGTCCAGGCTTTTTTCCGCCGAGCGGTGACCTCGGAGGCTGGGCACCGGGAATTACTCCGACTCGATTCAAGGGAGCCGGCCATTACTTGCCCGCCGGCAGTGATTTTGTTGTTCAGATTCACTATCACCGGACCGGCCGCCAGGAAAAGGACCGAACCCGAATTGGCTTGTATTTCTCCAAAAGCAAAAGCTGCAAACCCATCCAACCACTGATTTTGGGGGGAAGATTTTTGTCCATTCCGGCCAACGTCTCCCACCATCGTGTTAAGGGGGATATTTGGACTGCCCAGGATTGCACGATTCACAATGTCACTCCTCATATGCACCTGTTGGGAAAGTTCATCAAGGTGACCATGACTCCACCGGGCGGAAAGAGGAAAACGATAATCGGAATTGCTGACTGGGATTATGATTGGCAAGAAATCTATCACTTTAAGGAACCGATTGAGGTAAAGGCTGGAACTCATTTCCATGTGGAAGCCGTCTACGACAATAGTGCAAACAATCCGAGAAACCCAAACAATCCGCCCCGAACGGTTTTTTTGGGTGAACAAACAGACAATGAAATGTGTTTCGCCTTTTTTGGAGTCACCACCAAAAACGGTCAGCCTATGCGGGTGCGATTGTGGCCCGGTGGGCCCGTTATTCGGCACCTTGCTGAACTCCCGGCCAAGAAAACCATCAGCAATTAAGTAATCCTAAGATATATGTTCCTGGATGCACGACCTAAAAATCTGCATGGAATATGATCTTGTCTTTGGGGAAAATCCGTTATATTATTTGGTAATTCCCGCCTCCTACCTTTTCAGCAATGATACTTGAAGGTCACCCCGAAATGAAAAGAGCACTTCTAATTGCCCCCCTGGTCACTTTTGTCGGCATCGGCTGGTTTACTTGGTCTTCGGTGTTTCCAGTGGTGGTCGCCGAAGAGGAGAAGTTTCAAGGCAAGGACTTTCAAAAAACTATAGTTCCATTTCTTAAGGATCATTGCATTAAGTGCCATGGACCGAAACGAGAATCGGGGAAATTAACTCTGCAAACCTTGGCTACTGTTTCCTCGAAGAAAGATCTGGAGACCTGGAAGAAAGTTCTGGACCGCTTGCGAAAAGGCGAAATGCCCCCTGAGAAAGAACCGCGACCGGCAAAAAAAGACCTGGAGAAGGTGGTTGGCTGGATCTCCAAGGAATTGGAAAAAATCGAAGGTAAAGAAGTTGCCCAGGAATCCTTGGACGGAAACTATGTCGATCATGATGCCCTGTTTAATTCCCCGGAAGTTAAACCTTTAGATGCTCCGCCCCGAATTTGGCGAATGGGTCCTTATGTTTATGACGGCTTTGTGGAACGACTGACCCGAAACCGCATTCGCATCGCCAATCCTTTTTCCGGAAGCTCCAAGACGGTTTTCAAAGATTGGGCGGAAGCTTTCACAATAGATGAATCGACCGCTTCGCAGCTCATTCGCAATGCCCGGGCCATCGTCAAATATCAAACCAACTTTAAATTCGAGAAGGGCCGCATTCGGGGGAGCAACTCCCGGGAATTTGGTCCCCTCTTTGACCCCAAGAACGAACCTACTCGCGAGCAAATGGAAACCGCAATTCGCCGGCAATTTGAGTTCGCCGTGTTGCGCGACCCCACCAAAGCAGAGATGGACACCTATGTCGATCTTATGAAGCAGAATATCAAGGACGCCGGACGCGAAACCGGTGTGCGAACTACTCTGGCTGCAATTCTCCTGATGCCGGAAATTCTCTATCGCAGCGAACGCGGCAAAAGCCCTCCGGATGAAAAAGGACGCGTGCGGCTAACCCCACGGGAGATTGCCTTTGCCATCAGCTACTCTTTAACCGACCGCGAACCGGACCGGAAATTGCTTGAGGCAATGGAAAAAGGCAAGCTGGATACCAAAGAAGGAGTTGCAGGAGAAGTTAAGCGGATTCTTGAGGAAGAGCGAATTCGCAAGCCTCGGATTTTGCGATTCTTCCAAGAATATTTTGGCTATCGGGAAGCACTAAACGTATTCAAAGATCAAAAAGATTTCAAAGGTCATCACGCAGTTACGCTGGTGTCGGACACAGACCAGCTCATTGAGTATTTCCTGGAACAAGACCGCAATGTGTTTGAGGAAATGCTGACTACCAATAAAAGCTTTGTGAATTACCGCTGGGACCGGCGAAAAAAGCGAGGCCAACGGGCCCAAAAGAGACCCGTGGAAGAGGCCTACAATCTGAAAGAATGGCCCAAGCGACAACCCGCCGATCTCCCGAAAGACGAACGCTCGGGAATCCTCACACAACCCAGCTGGTTGGTTGCTCACTCGGTCTGCCAGGATAACCACGCCATTCACCGGGGAAAATGGATCCGGGAACGGCTCCTGGGAGGAACCATTCCGGATGTGCCTATCACCGTGGATGCTCAACTCCCCGACGAGCCCGAAAAAACCCTGCGGGAAAGAATGCGGGTCACCCACAAGGAGTACTGCTGGAACTGTCATAAGCGAATGAATCCCTTGGGGCTGACGTTCGAAATTTACGATCACTTCGGTCGCCACCGTGAGACCGAGCTGGACCAACCGGTGGATGCCAGCGGTTGGGTGGACCTAACCGGAGATAAATCCATCGAAGGAGACACCAAAGATTGCATTGAGATGCTGAGGAGACTGGCCAAATCGGAACGAGTCAAACAGGTTTTCATTCGCCACTTTTTCCGGTACATGATGGGAAGGAATGAAACCTTGGGAGATGCCCGGACTTTGCGAGAGGCTTATGCCGCATACGTCAACAGCCAAGGAAGTATGAAGGCTTTGATTGTATCCATTATGACTTCCGAGTCCTTCTTGTATCGAGTTCCAAAGTCCTCTCAAGTTAGTTCGAAGAAATAGTTGGTTGCTGGATTCGCCGGAATCTAGCCGTGCAAGCCTCAACTTGGATTTTGGCTTACTCGCCATTCTTGTTGATATCAATCCGAACATAATGGCCGCTAAAGTGCTCGGCGGCTTCATCCGGATTTTTATTGAAGATTGCTTTCCCACTGGTGTGCCATTCCCCTTTTTGGAAGAAGAACACCGCTGTGGCATTCCGGGGCATCCCTACCGCATGCCAGCCATCCATTTCACTTCCTTCGACGGCGTCAAAATGAATCGTTACCCCCTTGAGAGCCGCTATCTCACCGGTTTGCAGATGGCGAACGAATTCTAAGGAGTTATCCCATTCCAATTCTTTCCAGACAAGATCTTTAGGGACGCCGCTTTGGGCGGCCTCGGCAAGGAATTGTTGTTCTAAAAGGTCCTGCTTGGCATGAAATAATCTATGGGCATGATTGGCTTCCACCGATTCCGCATAACGCCATAGCCGCTTGAAATTGAGAAGGAAGAGAAGGAATAACACTGCCAAGATACTCAATATCCACCAAATCACAATCTGCCCCCCCGGTTGGTTTTAAGAAGGATCCTGATTTGATGATAACGGGTTGGCTGGATTTAATTCAATTGGGGGGAAGGTCAAGCCGCAGCGGCAGTAGCTCTTCGCAGGCGAGTGGGGTCCGGGGCATCGCTCATTTTCGTCTCGGCAAAACGGGCACCGAAGCTGTTGTAGAACAGAATGCGATTCTCTTCGCCGGCCCACAAGGCATAGGTCTTCAGTAGCCGCGGTCCTTTGGCCTGGAAAAAGAGCCCGCAAGGACGGCCGCGGCGGATGATCAGCGATTCCGAAAGCGGCGTCTGGTGCGGGTCGAGATTATCGTGGTCGCAAAGGACTTGGTGAACATGTTGGCGTAAGTCGGTAAGCGTCGGGAGTGCAACAAAGGTAGCCATACTCGGGGTGAAACCTCCAGGGTGCATTATCAAGGTGTCGTTTCTTGGCTGTGCACTAAGTATCGGCTAATGGCTTACCTATTTTTACTCCCCTCACACAAAAGGGTGGCAATTACCCTTCGCCCCATTTCCTATCGATGGGATTGCGACAATTCCAGCAGAACTACCATTCATGCAACTGTCGCAGTGCCTCGTAGAGGCCAATCCCAGCTGCGGTGGCCAAATTCAAACTGCGGACATTTTTGGTGAGCATGGGAATGGTAACGGCGGTAACTTGATAGCGTTCCAGTATACTTGCTGGCAGCCCTCGGGTTTCACTGCCGAAAAGTAAACAGTCACCGGATCGATAGGTAAGATCCGTGTAACGCTGCTTGGCATGAGCGCTGAAACAAACCATACGTCCGCTAGGTTCTTCTTTCCCTAAGAAGTCCTCAAATTCTGCCAGGGTAGTGTGAAGATGCAAATCCACCGCATCCCAATAATCCAAGCCCGCTCGCTTTACGGACCGGTCATCCAAATGAAATCCCAAGCGGCCAATCAGGTGAAGAGGAACTTCATTGGCGGCACATAGTCGAGCGATGTTCCCGGTGTTGGGTGGAATTTCCGGTTCCAGGAGTGCGATATAAATGTTAGGTGTGCTCATTTTTTGTACGACTGGAATAACTGCCCTCGAAAACATTTATCTTGTAATTCTTTTTACATCTTTGCCGACAGGGAAGCACATTGAGGGAGAATAATTTACTGTTGGCCATATCTCCCTAGGGATGATGTTATCTTGCCAATTCTCTGCTTTGCAAACACCAGGAGTTTTTATGTCGCAACGAAGTCGGCAAATTGCCGGGAACTTTTTTGCTTGGTGTTTTCTTGTTATGGGATTTTTCCTGGCAGGGAGTGTGTTAAGTCAGGACCCAACTATACCTTCGCGGCTAACTACTTACCGGGAACCGCCACCCACCAGCAATTTATTCGGACAATTGGGCGACGAGATCGCGGCCAACCTTTACGATGTTTTGGGTGTCGGGGCCTATGGCTTGATAGCCGGTCTGTTGATATTGGTTTTTCTGCGTTTGCAACGAAAATCGCTTGCCAGTTGTTTTATACGGATGCTGGGGTGGATGCTCCTGATTCCCTGTATTTCGGTTTTTGCGGAATTCGGCTTTTTTGAGGATTTTTGGGAATTCCGCTCGGGACCGGGAGGGAGTTTAGGGGCATGGTTGTCCGTATGGCTACAGGAAGGTGTTTCAGCAGCCATTGGGTTGATCCTCTTGGGGGGCTGTGTGTTCTTTGGATTAGTGCTCGCCATGGATTTTCTCCTTCTATCCCTATTCCGAAATACCGTCAGTTGGGCTTGGTTCCTCAGCAAATTGATCCTGAAAGAATGTCTCCGTTTCGTAACGTTGAAACGGCCCAAGAGAAAATCAACGCGAAGACTTAAAGAATCATCTTCATCCCTGGACCACTCGGAGGATGAGCCTGAGATTGAAGAAGCGGAAAAGGATCAGCAACCGCTCGCCGAATTGATTGTTCCGGACAAATCCGAGACGCAAGTCCCAATTGTCCGTCCGAAGCCTGTTCCCCAAGAGGCTGGCTTTGAGAATTATGAATTGCCGTCCTTGTCCCTGTTAGAAGACCCCGATCCGTTTCCTTTTGAAGAACACGATCAATTCCTGCGGGATCGAGCGGCCTTGTTGGAGAAAACCTTCAAGGACTTTGACCTCAACGTAAGGGTGGTTGGTATCAATACCGGGCCGGTAATTACCCAGTACGAGGTTTCATTGGAAACCGGTTTGCGGCTTCACAAGGTGACTCGTTTGGCGGATGACATTAGCTTAAACCTTAAAGTAGCCAGCGTCCGCATGGTTGCTCCCATTCCCGGCAAGAATACCGTAGGAGTTGAGATTCCCAATGAGCATCGGGCAACCGTGCGGCTCAAGGAAGTCATCCTGACCGCCGGCAAGAAGATTCAGAAGATGCAAATCCCCTTGTTTCTAGGCAAAGACACCGAAGGCCGGCCCCTGTGCTACGACCTTTCGGAGATGCCTCACCTGCTGATAGCCGGCCGAACGGGAACTGGAAAATCCGTATGTATGAACTCTATTATCCTGAGCATGTTAATGACCCGCCGCCCGGATGAAATTAAAATGGTCATGATCGACCCCAAAATGTTGGAGTTATCGGAGTACGGCGAGGTACCCCATCTGATGCATCCCGTGGTCAAGGACATGAAAAAGGCGGAAGCAATTTTGGCCTGGGCTGTCGAGAAAATGGAAGAGCGTTACGAATTGCTAAGCCGAGCTCGGGTGCGGGGCATTGCCGGCTACAATCAACTGAAGTACGACGAAATCCTTAAACGGGTAAATCCGGAGCCGGATGAACGAGACCGAATTCCGCAGAAAATGCCCTATATCGTAATCTTCGTCGATGAAATGGGCGACCTGATGATGTCGATGAAACGGGAAGTGGAAGGACATATCATCCGACTGGCCCAAAAATCCAGGGCTGCCGGAATTCATCTGGTGGTTGCCACCCAGAAACCCACCGTGGATGTGATTACTGGGCTGATCAAATCCAACCTGCCCGCCCGCATTTGTTTTCAGGTCGCCAGCCGTTCGGATAGTCGAGTGGTATTGGATGAGATGGGAGCGGAGAAATTACTTGGCAAGGGCGACATGCTTTTCCTCCAGCCCGGAACAAGCACGGTGATAAGAGCCCAGGGTACCTATGCGAGCGATCAAGAAATCACTCAAGTGGTGGAGTCCATTGACGGTGAACCGGAATTCGCCGAGGAACTGCTGAAACTCGGGACTTCAAAGGATGGCGGCAGCTTGCAGGAACAGCTCAAAGCCCGGGATGAAGTCTATGAGCCGGCGATTGAAGTGGTCATCCGCGAGCAGCGGGGTAGTGTTTCGTTGTTGCAGCGAGCTTTGGGTATCGGGTACGGCCGAGCGGCCCGGTTGATTGATTTCATGGCCGAAGACGGTATTGTAGGTGCTTACAAAGGAAGTTCCGCTCGGGAAGTTCTGTTCACGCCGGAAGAATGGGAGGAAATGAAGCAGGGGCAAGTTTCCCAGCAAGTTTAGTGGCCGAGTTCACAAGCGATTGACTTTCATCGGCTCTCACCATTTCGGCCGGCTTCTACCATGATTTTGCCAATAACTTTGATTCTCTGGCGAATTTCTCAGTAATGGATTAAACTCATTTTTCTTTGACCCTTTAACCCTATCTTGCAGGGAGTCCTTTCATGTTAGTCAATCGATGGGTTTGGGCATTTACCACCTTGGCGTTCACCTCTCTCAGTCCTCTTGGTGCAGATGAGAAAGATTACTCAAAACCTATTGTCAAGAAAGCGATTCGAGCCATTGGCGGGCCCAAGAATTTCAACAAGCTCCATGGCTTTGTTTCCCAGACTGCCTTGAAAGTAAAAGCTCCCGGCAACAATAACCCTATCGAAGGCAGCGGAACTTGGACCTTCCACAAACTGGATCATTTCCATGCCGATCTCTTTGCGATAGTTAACGGAAATAATGTGGGGATTACCTTGGGAATGACTGGCAAGAGTGGGTGGATTCGCGGGAATCAACAAAAACCCAATAAAATGCCGCAAGAAATCCAAAAATTCTTGCGGGGGCATTTTGTAGCGATCCGGTTAGTGCATCAGCCCAATTATTTGCAGCAGCAAGGATTCAAGTTATCACCTTTGGGGGAATTGGAAATCAACGGCAAACCAACGATGGGGTTAAGTGTGGCCAAAAAGGGTTTGCCGCCCATAGAAATCTACTACTCCAAGAAAACCGCTTTACCCGCACGATTGAGCTTACGCGGCAAAGAACCCAAGCAAGCTGAGGAACACACCTACACCTTTGATTTTTCCGCCTTCAAAGAATTCGACGGCATTAAACACTTCAGCAAAATGATCTTTCGTCGCGACGACATTCAATACGCCGAGTTTACTTTGAGTAGCGTGCAGTTTTCCGAAGGAATTGAAAAGAGCAACTTCGCCAAGCCGGGAGAAAATTGAGTCAAACTCGAAGGGCAAGATTTTCACCTGCATCTCCGTTTGAAATGTGATAAACCTAATCTATGTTTATTGGGGCAATCCCGATCGGTTTGCCCTAATTCTCTCCTGCCTATATTCTCTTTTGTCCGCTATCAGGATCCCCAATGATTTTTGCCAATCCATCCAGATTATTCTGGCTTTTTCTCCTTGTCCTTGTTGGATTTGGCATTTCCAATATCGCCTTTCCGTCCAAGCAGGAGGAACAACCCGAAGCGGTGTCGCTAGAGGTCTGGTTTCCTGCAGAACCTAAAGCAACTTCCAAGGAGAATCCGGGGTTATTGGTAAAAGCTCGTTCTTTAAAGGACGGAAATTATGCAGATTTCTTTTCCACGCGCATGGCAGCTTTAGCAGTCCCGAAAGGTGAGACGATCTCACCCTTTATCCCCGCCGGCCGCTTTGAAGCATTCTTCGCAGGAACTCTGACCATTCGGCTTTGGCGGGAAGTGGATATGTGGTTTGAAGGACGGGGAGAAGTGGTTCTCAGTGTTAATGACCAAGTAATCCTCCAATGCTCCGGAACTGATTTGGCCAAGAAGAAAACGCGAGTTAAGCTCAAAACCCGAGCCAATAAAATCGCTATTGCTTATCGATCTCCTGCTAAAGGCGGCGCCGAACTCCGGCTGATGTGGAACTCCGATCAACATCCACCCGGACCTGTTCCGCCCAATGTTTTCTCTCACCCACCTGCTATTCCAGATTACCTATCTGCAATATCGAAAAGGCGGGGACGCAATTTGATTGCTTCCTTGCGCTGCACTTCTTGCCACAAAACTCCTTTGGCAGACCCTTCCGAAATGATGCCGGAGTTGGCAATGGATGCTCCCAATTTGCAGCAAGCGGGTGCCAGATTGCAGCGGAATTGGCTGGCCCACTGGTTGCAGAATCCCAAGAAGCTAAAACCCACCGCCTCCATGCCTCAGGTTTTACATTCAACTTCTGTTGACGATACCGAGAAAGCCTCCTGGGATTTGGCTGCATTCTTGGCAAGTTTAGGGAAGCCGCAAAACAGCAAAGAAGACTTAACCAACAAGATCACCATCTCCACCGGTGGTCATCTCTTTGCTTCCCTTGGATGTGCAGCATGCCATTTGCCCGCCGATTCGGATCAAGCAGAACAAGATGATTCGGTTGTGCCTCTCCATTTGGTAGGCTATAAATACCAT
>CAZPPD010000044.1:0-14330 GCA_964588185.1 uncultured Alcaligenaceae bacterium
AGGTTAAATTCTCTAGACTGTAAGTTTGTGGTCGCGGGCCAAAGGGATTACTCTGGAAAAGGTGGAATTTCCTGGAATTGGTGCGATGCAATAAGGGAATTTTGCCCTCCTTCTCTTCATCCTGTTATAAAGGGGAAGATGAAAAAAGTTAGCCAACTTTGTTGACGAAAGGCGAGGTGTTTTGATGCGGAAGGATAATGGTCACTTCTTTTTGTACGCTGCAATCCTTCTTGTCATTTGCTTGTTCTCTCAAACGGCACAAGCGCAACAACAAAGTTCCATTTGGCAACAAAACTGGATTCGATTATTGGATCCCGACCCCGCCCAGGTGTTTCCTGCCTTCCGTCGTTTTGTTTCGCACCCCCCTCAAACTGTCCGGTTCTTCAAAAAGGCCATTCGGCCTATTTCCCTTGTGAGCCCGAAAAAAGCCCGGCAACTCATCAGCCAATTAGATGATCCGGACTTCGACGTTCGAATCAAATCCTACCGGGAATTGGCAAAATTCGGGTTTCGAGCAGAAGTTGCCCTTCGCCAAGCACTCAAGAAAGCGAATAACTCAACGGAATTTAAGGTTCGAACGATTTCTCTGCTGAAGAAATTGACGCCAAAGCGGAGTCCCAAGGAACGAAGATTTTGGCGCGCCTTGGAAATCCTCGAATCAATCGGTAGCGAAGAAGCCAAAAGATTTGTCAGTGAGTTGGCAAAAAGTACGGAAGGTTCTTGGCGGACCCAGGAAGCCCAGGAAAGCTTGCGGCGCATGCAACAGAAACGGCCGGACGAGTTTTCGGGGAAAGCAAAGCTGCTTCATATTCTCCGCGGGCATACCGGCAATGTTTATTCGGTAGCCTTCAGTCCCAACGGCAAAATGGTCGCGTCGGGTTCATCCGATGATACGGTTCGCCTCTGGGATGTACAGACCGGAAAGGCAATTGCCAATATGGGAAGGCAACTGAATGTCTATGCCATTGGTTTCAGCCGCGATGGGAAACAGGTGATTGCCGGGGGATCCAGTGGTGGGCTTTGGATTTGGGATGTGGCCAAGAAGAAAAAGATAGCTCCACTTCCGGGTCACGGCTCAACGATCAAAACCTTGGCAGTGTCTCCGGACGGCCGGAAATTGGTAACTGGCTCCTACGACAATACGGCCAAAATCTGGGATTTGGAAAAACGCAAATGCTTACGAACCATGAGAACCGGGCGAAGCAATATCTACGCCGTTGCTTATGGTCCCAATGGTAAAGTGGTTGCTTCCGGATCCAGTGATGACCTGGTGCGGATTTGGGATGTTGCAACCGGTGCTTTAGTTTGCTCCCTGAAGGGCCATACCAGTAATGTCTATTCCCTGGCTTTTTGCAATGACGGAAAGAGCATCCTTTCCGCCGACAGCGGCGGCCATGTTCATTTATGGGAAATCCTCACCCGGCAAAAGCGAATGAGTTATCGCCGCAGTTCCTCTCATGAATATCTCGCTATTCATCCCGACGGCCGCACTTGGGCTTTGGCCGGCAGTTCAGATGTCATTCTGAAAGATATTATTGACCCCCAGGAAGTAACTCGATTGACCGGCCATTCCAGTAGGGTTCGTTGCCTGGATTTCAGTGCGGACGGTCGCTTCCTGGCAACGGGGGGTTACGACAACACCATCCGCATTTGGGATTTGAAGCAGTAACGGTAGGGATAGTTCATTTGTGATAGCACTTCCACAGTCCGGGATATTTCTGGGGTTGGATTGGAGTGGTTCAGCCAAACCCGGAAAGAAGATTTGGGCAGCTCAATTGTCCTTTGAAGGAACCAAGAAGGGAAAGCTGATCAAGCTTTACCAGCCCTTTTCCGAGAAGCATACCCCCCCACAAATTGCCGAGGAATTTGCCGATTGGTTGCAAACGCAATCTTTTGAAGTTGCAGGATTTGATTTTTGCTTTAGCCTGCCCAGAGGTCACCCGGTAAAAGGTATTCCGAAAAACCCCAGGAGATTGGGCAAATGGATTCGCCGATTCCAAACGCCGGAAGAATTTAAGTCGGCCTTGGGCCGGGAACGAAAACGGGCAACCGACCGGCATTTAGGGACTCCATTTGCCCCCACCAATCTGCGCATATTCCGGCAAACCTATTGGGGCTTGCGGGCATTGGCGGATATATGCAATCCGATTCTGCCTTGGGATAAACCCGGACCCCGGGCAATTGTGGAAGTCTTTCCAAATCACACTGCCGCGTTTCTCACAGGAACTATTCCTTACAAGGGAACCAGATTCATGCACGAGGAAGCCCGCCGAGATCTTCTCCGGGAGATCCAATACAAAGCCCGAATCCAAATTACCAAAGGGGATGAAGAACGGATGATCGCCGACAGCCAAGGAGATGCGATTGACGCCGTGTTGGCGGCGATTGCGGCTGCCCATGCCAAGGCAACCCGTTTTGCCGGAGTTCCGGAGACCATTGTGAAATCCGGAGAAGGTTGGATCTATACCATTCGTGATGGGAAGAATTAAAAACGGCACCAATAACGCATTGGTGCCGCAGGAGTGGCTTAATCTTCGATACGTCTTCCGCACTGCGCGGAAACGCCATAAATTACTTCTTGCTGATAATTTTTGGCATGTCGTCCTCCAAAATGCTTTCGACCGCTTTGGCGTTGAGTTCGCCTTTGCGGAAAGCATGATTGGCTTGGACTTTTTTCTTTTTGTAAAGGACCACGGTAACTGCAGCTTCTTTGGCGATGTCGTAGCCGCGGGGTCCTGCAGGATTGTCGATTGCCAAGATGGTGTGTTTAAGATTTTCTTTTTCGGCGAGTTTTTTGAGTTCATCTTTGAGGCCTTCTTTATCACTCAAGAAGACGACAAAGCTACCCATTTTTTTGCCTTGCTTCTGATTCACAGCGTCGATTTCCTTGACCAAACTGGTCAAGGGGCCGGTGATTTCGCGAGCGAAAATCATTGCAACCGGCTTTCCACCGTTCTTTCAGACCAAGCACGCACGGCCGCCTTCGCCGGGGCCGCTACAATGAAGCGGATTGAAAGCCCGGATTTTTCCGGTCTTTACTTGAGGGCCGGATTTGAGCCCCTCGCCTGCAACCAAGCCAGTGGATACCAGCAAGGTTAAAGCGAAGGCTCCGTAAACCAATCGGTTCATGAGATACCTCCAATTAGTAATTGAACCACTCCTATCTATTAAATTAAGCTCACGCCAGTGAACTGGCAATATCATAGACTTCCTATCGGGGATTTTTTATTCATTCCGTTTACCCTGGTTCGGATAAGGGCAAAACAAAAGCAGCCCGGGGCGTTGCTTCGCTCCGGACTGCTTTGGTTTCACCTTTGCGGGCGGAGATATGACAGATTTTTCCTACCGCTCCAAGTTAATAGATGCTGTTTCTATCTTCGTTTTCTTGCTCTTTGGAATGCCGACTCTAATTCTTGAATGGTGATCTCGTCATTGCCGTTTCGGTCTACTTGGGCAAACCGGTTGATTAGCCGGGCAGGGACTTCACTGCGGACAATCTTGCCATCGCCGTTCTTGTCGAGGAAGTTGAAGAACCTTCTCACCTTTTGAGAAGCTGCAGGATCAGGATTTAGTTTGGTTCTTTTTTGGGCCGCGGACGATTGTTTGGGGATGGCGATGTCAAAATATCCAATCATCATCTCATGCCAGGTTTGCGGTCCCCAGTGAACCGTCTTGGTAGGGTCGGGATTATTCAGGTTGTCTTCCGAATTGTCGTAATGAGCTACGCTGTGAATTCTGGTTCCCGATGGCAGTATTCTCGGCTTGGCCAAGCGGTAAGAAGTTTGCCAGTTGAAATCATAGGCCGGAACGTCCATTAAGATTTCCTTTTTGCCATCAGGATAAATGGCCTCGTAGCGGAATGCTTTTCCCCGCAGGTGCATATGCGGCATGAAACCCAACAAGTAAGAGTTCGGGACCGTACCTGAGGTGGCTACTACCTTATGGTTTGCATCGTTTGGGGGAATGCTGAGCCGCCGTTGCGTTGCGGCTCGCGTTTTTACCTCGTGCGTTATGGTTTTGGGATCGGCGAATAGAAAACCGATTTTGCTCTGATCCAGTTGCTCGGTTCCCACAGGGGTGTAATGCACTTGGAAAACCAGCATATGATTGGCCGGAATCTTTTTGGCCATTCCTTCCGGAAAGACATAGGCCCGCTGTCCGGGAACATAGCCGGCCAAAAAACCACCTCGGCCTTCTCCAATTCGCCCTAGGAATCCACCCGGTGTTTTCGGGACTGCGAAGGTTAATATGTGATGTACTACAGCTCGGTTGCCCGGAACAATTTGGGCTCCACGCACCCATTTGTCCTCTTTAAAGCCGGGGTCCACCCGATAGTACTTATAGCGGATGGCTCCTTGGGCTTGGATTTGGACGGGAGATTTTTGGATGTTTAGAACCACATCGGGTTCGCGGGGAAGTTGCCATCCGGACACATAGCTTTTCGGTTTCGGTAGGTCCTTAGGATTGCCGCGAGGTGCTCCATTTTTTACCCAGGTGAAAATCTGCTGTTTCTCTTCGGAAGTTAGCCGCCGCTCATTGGAGAACTTGCCATATTTGGGATGAGCATGCCAAGGCGGCATGCGGCCCTCATCCACCACTTCGGCGATCATCTCCGCCCAGCCGGCCACTTCTTCGTATTTGGTCAGAGCGAAGGGAGCGATCTCACCGGAGCGATGGCATTCGACACAGCGGTTCTGCAAAATCCGAGCTATTTGGTTGGAGTAAGTGACCTTGCTTTCCCGTTTGGCCTGGTGAACCCGGCCGATGATACAGCCGACTGCTTCTACCCGAGGTGTTTTCACTTTTTTGCCGGAAAGTAAATCATCTAATGCCGCTTTCAGGTAATTGTGTTTGGCATCATCCCGAACCACGCCGACCCCATATTGGTCATCAATCCGGCCCCGGTATCGGATGATACGGTTCTGGTCCAAAACAAATACCTCAGGAGTCCGCTTGGCTTGGACCGCATCGGCGAGTTTATTTTGCAAGTCCTTGAGGATCGGAAAGGAAATCTCATGGCGGCGGGCGTAAGCGGCTATTTCCGTGACGGAATCCTGGGAGTTGGAGTTGATCCCCAGAATTTGCACGCCCTTTTTCTGATACTGATTGGCCAACGCTTCCAACCTCGGACCGTAAAATCGGACCAGCGGACATTCCGTTCCTAAAAAGGCCAGAACGACTATTTTACTTTGGCGATAATCGCTAAGCTGATGGGTTTTCCCTCGAAAATCCTGGAGGGTGAAATTATCCACCTTCGCCCCGGTAGTGGTACTTTTCTCTGACCCGGAAATCGCAGCGGATGGGAACAAACTTAAAGCCAATGCCAGATGGAGTAGCTTCGTTTTCATGGGTATGGTTTTCCTACAGGGATATTTCCTTCGTTCGGTTTCAAGGGCTTATGAATCCTAACACAGAAAATTGGGGCTTATTACAAGGAAGAGAGGAGGAGTTTAACCTATGGTTCTACGATAACTGTTCCAAATTGTCGAAAATGCTCATCAAATGAAAACGCAACCTGAATGCTTAAACGCTGCATTACGACAAAGCTCGTTCAGTCGGTAAAACTCCAATGTTTGTCTTGAAATGAGTGAAATCTATTCCAGGCTAATTTAAAATCCTCTGCTTCAACCAATTCGATTTGTGCAAGATTTTCGTTGAAAAAGTTTGGGCCAACCCGATATGCATGTTTACTTTGACCTCTAGCCCGAAACAAAGTAAACAGTTCATCAAGATTAAAGCGAAATAAGCCCACAGCATAACCGTGGGCTTGAAGATTCTCCCCTATATGTTACCGTTCTGCCCGCTCTACCAGGTTGACTTCATAAGCCCGGTACAGGGGAGAACCAAACACTTCCACAGCGTTGATCTGGTCCAGCAATTCTCCGCGGACCGTGACGACATCGCCGTTGTTGAAACTACCCAAGTCCACGGCGGTGGAAAGCACTACTCGGTTACTGGAAATATTGGTTCCAGTCGTATCTTTTAGCCGGAGCACCCAGAGCATTTCTTTCTCTAAGTAGTACAACCGGCCGGTGATGCGGCGATTCATAAACCGGGTGCCTTCGGGAGATACTTTCTTCGCCGTATGAGTGAAGGATTGAGGGGCTTCACCGGTTTGCGGCTGAATATCCTGAGAAGCCGATGGCATCTTTTTAGGTTCCCCCTTGGCCGAAGACTCCTTGGCTGTGGAATCCCCCTCTTTTTTGTCTACCGGGATACTGGGCAGGATTTCTTCTTTCCATTCCACTATCACCGGAGGTCCGCCTACACGCGGTTTGGGTTGTTGATTCCGTCCGCGGAAAAGTCTCCTCAGTGGCCTGCGTACCGGTTGCGCGGTAGGCGTAGGTTTTTGAATCACCTGGATGGGCTTTGAGGATGTCCCTTCGCCCGGCATTGTTGCCGAAGGAATCACTTTGCCCGGAAGTTTGATCGAAGGTATCCGCCTGGAAATGTGTTGCACCGGCTGATTAACGCTATGCCAAGTGATTTGTTTCTTTTGCGGAATAGTTTTAACTTCGGGAAGATGAGTGACCGGCGACTGGATAGTCGAAAGAGCCACCGTCAATAATCCGAGAGAAATTTTCATATCTACCTCCCTCCCTGAAGGGAATTTTTCCTATTACTGCCAAAACCAGCGGGGGAACTCCCCGACAGCTTCGGCCAGGAATGCGCTTGGAAATGTTTACACTGATAAGGTCCCTGAAGTTCCGATTATCCGTGTAATACCGATATTATCTTCGGATTCCAGATCTCCCGGCTTTAGTGCCTTTCCATCTCAACCAAAGAATGCGGAAATTTCAGAAATTATCTTTATGATGATAATTGGCGAGGATTATCTATTTCACGTAGATCAACCTTTTTTCCCGGCCTATCGACCCTAATTTGCAAAAAAGATAGAATCCCGAAATTTGCCCTAACCTCATTAAAATAGTACGCTTTTCTAGATTCCGTCTCGCCCCAACAATGTTGAATTAGTCCACAGTTGAAAATCCTATGACTGCATCCAACATCAAAGCCAAAGACACGTTCAAGCTGCAAGACAGCATCAGCTTCTGGGTTAGCCGGCTGCATTCGTATTTGCATGCCGAATTCAGTAAACGGCTCGCCCCCCACGACATCTCTCGTCCCGAATGGGCGGTCTTGATTACTTGTTATCAGGGGGCTTCCACCCCGGCTGAAATCTCCCGCTATTTGGACATGGATGGTTCGTTGCTTACAAGAATGTTGGATCGGCTGGAGGAAAAAGGCCAATTGGTGCGGAAGCCTCATCCGTCGGATCGAAGGAGCACGTTGATCCGGCTGACTCCGGCAGGGAGGAAATTAATTCCCCGGCTGACGGATCAAGCCCGGCAGATCAATATGAAATTTCTCGCTCCCCTGAATTCCCGAGAAGTATCGCAGTTTCGAAACTTACTCGAAAAGATGGTCAGTCGTTTGGATGGAAATAATGATTCGACTAGGTAGAAATTTGCCGAATCTCGAACAGTTTCGGCCAACGTTTTCCGGTAACGAATAACCGCTCCCCTCTTGCATCATACGCAATCCCATTTAGCACCGCGTCATTGTCTGCCCAGGTCGAATCCGGCCGCAGACCAGTCAGATTCAACTCCCCAACTACTTCTCCAGTTTCCGGTGAGATGCGTGCGATAAAATCCTGGCCCCAAACATTGGCGTAAATCTCTCCCCCGAAGTATTCCAGTTCATTCAGTCGATCCAAGGAAAACCCGAAGCGGGTGACGTGAAGCGTCCGCACCTCTTGGTAGGTATCGGGTTGCAAATAGCGTAAGGTCGCTGAACCATTGCTCATGATCAGGTTGGTCCCATCGTGGGTAAGGCCCCAGCCTTGTCCCGAATAACGAAACTGTCCCCGCGGTTCCAGGGACTGCTTGTCAAAAACAAGGCCCGTTTCACTTTCCCAGGTCAGTTGAATGATTCGATCCTGCCAAATGGTTATTCCTTCTCCGAAGTAACGGTCCTCCAAAGGCCGGCTGCGTACCACATTTCCGGTCGCCAACTCTACCTGGCGAATCGTTGACTCCCCGCGTTGGCCGGTCCCCTCATAAAGAAACCCGTCGCAAAAGACCAAGCCTTGCGTGAAAGCATTGGGATCATGGTCGTAAGTGTTTACAATCTCGTAGGTGTATTCTTGAAACGATCGATTCGCGCTCCGCGAAGTATTCCACCACAATGTACCTGCCCCCACTCCAGCCAATCCCAAAGCTCCCAACAACCACACCCGCCGTGATATTTTCGTATTCGACTTGGGCGTTCCCTTTTGCCCGGCCTTTTTCTTGATTGGCTTCTTCATGAGATATTCCCGGGAGGAATAAGCCCCCGGGGTAATGTTATTGAGGGAGTTACTTTTCCATTAGTATTGACATTTTACACGAAATGGTAGCGATGGTGGGGAAACTCAACGCGCTTCGGATACTGTCGTTAATAATCATAATCTTCTATCAACTGCCGGTCATTACGAGCTGCCAAGCGGCCTAAGGTGGTTGCACTGATGTGAGGGAATAGGGTTCGGACCCCGCCGTCACCGAAAACAAATTGGCAAGCGCCGGCATCATGATGGCTGCCGAATTGGATCTTAAAGCTATCTTCCGGGGTGCGGGCCAAGGTCCGGCCCGGTCCGGCAATACGGGTGATGACCCAGGGATGATCGCCATTGAAAATAGAGCCATCGCCGGCCCCGGAACCGGCATCCCCCCATTGATTGACATTACCGTGCTTGTCCCCCACCAGGATGGTGTTGCTGGTTCCGTCCGGGATTTTTTGGATATCGGTAACCGAATTCCATTGCTTGACGATGTAACCGCCGCCCGACTTGTATTTCCAGTTGGCTCGCACCAGGATCCCGTTTGCGGTCTCGTGATTGTAAGGGTGACCGGAGCTATTGTTGCCCACGCAAACGGCATAATCCCCTAAAGCTCCCTTGTAATGAGATTTGTTCGGATAGCCGGTATCGGGAACATCTCCCTTGGTGCTGAAGTGAACGGGAGAACGCCGTGCCGGGCAGTAAAAGATGGGAACTTGAGTCATCCGGACTTCTTCGGGATGGACGTAATAGAACTTGGTTAGGTCCCATTGGTCGAAGAAAGCTTTTTGATCCAGGTAGGGGAGCAGAATGACTGCCCAGGAAGGACCGCCATTCCAGTTAACTCGTGAAGGCGGCAGGTGTCCATTGGTTTCCTGATACGTGTGCACTGCCAAGCCGATTTGTTTCAGATGGTTTGAACATTGCAACCGATACGCTGCCTCCCGGATTTTCTGCACCGCCGGCAGGAGGAGGCTGATAAGAATTGCGATGATGGCAATGACCACAAGCAATTCAATAAGGGTAAACCCTAGGCGGAAATTTGGTCGGGAGTACATTACCAGGGCCTCAGGATGGAAATGGGAAATATATTCTCCACATTAATATTGCCGAATGGTACTAGTCAAGAATTAGTCCGTGGAAAATATGCCTGGTAAGGGCTTGAACTGAGGACGGAAAGAGAGAATTCAATGGGTGGCCCAAACCAGCCACCCATCAATTTTTTCTGGAGATGGGGGTTAGAGCGGCTGAAAGTGCGGTTGGATTCAACCGCACCGTGTCTCGGAACTTTTTGGTGGGCGTTTTTATTTCCCTAACGCCTTTTCCTTTTCTTAAATTCCGCAATATATTTTTCGGGGTTTTCATTAAATGCATCTCGGCAACCCGAACAGCAAACATAGTAGGTTTGCCCCTTGTAGGAAACGGTGCTGGTCCCCAATCCACCGGTTACGATACATTCGGGCCCTCTTTTCGTCGCTCCCAGCGATTCGCCTTCCTTGGTGAACGCAACTTGGAATTTCTCCGAGAAAAGTGTTCGGTTGGCGGGTTTCACCTTATAGGTGTAAATAAATCGGACTCCACCTCCGGCCAGGGTCATAATCAATTGTTGCGTTTCTTTGGTTTTGGGGTCTTTTCGTTCAAAGGTTAATCGGGTCCGTTTCAACTTGCCCTTGAACACCATTTCTTTGTTGTCATTGTTAATTAATTTGAGTTGATATATGCCATCGTCCAGAAGGTAGCGAAGTTCACCCTTCTTAAATTCTTTACCTTTCAGATGCACGGTCAAATAACAATCGTTTTTCTTGAAGCGCCAACTCCAGTCTGCGGTTTCCTTCCAAAGTTTGAACCGGTCCGTTGGAATAGCACCGGTTCCTTTCCATTGGCCAATGTAACCATTGAGTTCCTGTAGTGCTTCTTTCTTTTCCTGGAAATCTTCGTTGGCCGCCCAGACAAAGTTAATCAGGAGCAAGGCACATAGAAATGCCCCTACGGCAAACAATCTTTTCATCACAACCCCCTTGGTTGGTGAGTTCTTTTTTTGGACTTGTGAAGCAGGCGCGAGGCCGGCTTGCCTATGGTTCCCTTTAGACGCATCTTCTCTTACAGAAAGTTCCTTTTCTAGCAGATTCGTCTTAGGGGAGGTCCAAAACATAAATTGTGGTATTGGAATTAGCAGTTACCAGATGTTTACTATCTGTAGTGAATGTGAGGTCGGAAACAAAACTGCCGACTATTTGTTCCGGCGAGCGAATATCCCATTCCCGAAGAAGTTTGCCGGTCGCCAACTCCCAAAGCTTAATCACATTGTTCTTACTGACCGTGACAAATTTCTTGCCGTCCGGGGTAATTTTACAGAGCCGGACTTCGCTTCGGTGTCCCTTGGTGGTGTGGATAGTCTTGCGTTGTTTCACATTCAAGATGGCCACATCGCCTTCTTCGCTGCCGGCGATGACTGTCTTCCGGTCATTGGTCAAGGCTACTGCGGTCGCGGAGATCCGGCGGCTGCCGAAAGGGAATAGATCCCCGCCCGGCAACAATGCCATTCGTTTCTCCAGATCGTAAACGCGAACACTGCCATCGGCGGCACCCAGAGCAACAAAATTCCCATCCCCAGTAAAGCTGACCGATTGAACGTTGCGGCCCCGGTCCTGCCCCTCCATGAGTTGGTCACCGCTTGCCATATCGTAAATATTGATCTTCGTGAAACGCTCATTGCCGGGAACCCAAGCGATTAGTTTCTTCCCATCGGGCGAAACCATCATCTGCGGAACAGGGTGGAGGAAATTGATGAGGTTGAATTGATGGCCCTCGAGTTCGGGAAGCTTTTTCCCTGATTCCACATCCCATCGGTAAACATTGCGGTCGCTGCTGGAACTGACCAACTTTTTGCCATCGGGAGAAAATGCCAATGCCAAGATCCCTTTGGCATGGCCCTTGAGAGTGCGAATTTCCCTGCCGGTGGACATATCCCAGAGTTTGATCTTGTGATCCGTTGCTCCGGAGGCCAGGATTTTTCCATCCGGGCTCAAAGCGACGGCTTGGACGGCTCCCGTGTGTTCGGCGACAAGAGGAATCTCACGGCTGGTGAGCTCCCACATCCGCATCGAATGGTCTACGCCGGCTGTCAGGACGTAATAGCCGTCCTTACTGAAAGTCACAGAAGAGATCCAATCCCGGTGGCCGCGAAATTCCTGAGCCGGGTCATTCGTTGAGCCATCTGCTATCTTCCACAGTTTCACCACCCGGTCGCTGCCGGCTGAAGCCAGGAATTTTCCATCCGGGCGAAAGTTAACCGAACTTACCGGGCCGTTGTGTCCGGAGAATACTATTGGATCGGATAGGTTGGCCAGATTCCAGATTTTGACCAGATGATCCGCTCCACAAGAAGCCAAGTGGTTTCCATGCGGGCTAAATGAAAGGGCACTAACCGCCGTTCCATGTGCCTCCCAGCTCTTCAGATTCGCCCCGGTCTTGATATCCCAGATTTGAATGGACTGATCGATATGACCGGAAGCCAGTTTATTGCCGTCCTTGCTAAAAGCTACCGAAGTCGGCACACTGGCGCAGGGACAACTGGTGGCTTCTTTCCCATTGGTAAGATCCCAGATCTTTATCATCCGGTCGACACCGGTTGTGGCCAGTCTCGTACCATCGGGACTGAAATCCATTGCCGTGATAGTTCCTTGATGGCCTTCCAATTCTCGAATAAACCTGCCGGTTTGACTGTCCCAAAGCTTCACCAGCGTATCCCCGGAACCGGAAGCTATTTTCTTGCCATCAGGACTGAACAGGGCCACGGTAACTGGAGAAGTATGGCCCTTTAATATCTTCTCGACTTGCCCATTGCTATTCCAGATGCGGACAGTCCTGTCGGCGCTGGCCGATACGATCCGCTCCCCATTTGGGCTAAAGAATGCCGTCCAGACCGATCCATCATGGCCTGCAATTTCCATGGACTGGGCCACTACATTGAAGGGCCATTTCCGGAGCGTGTGGTCTTCACTCGAAGAAATCAACTCGGTTCCATCCGGCCGAAAAGCCAGATCGGTAATTTTACCGTTGTGCCCGCGATACGTGGCCAGCATCTGGCCATTCTCCAGATCAAATAAACGAATGACCCCGTCGGTCGCTCCGGTAAAAAGGGTGTTGCCATCCCGGCTGTAAAGGGAACAAGTAAAGCGGGGAGGATTTTTTATCTTGGATGCATCGGGAATGTGAATCTCCCGAAACAGCTGGTCTACCGGTGCATTTCCCGGAATGGCAACGTGATAGATTTTGACACTGGAATCTCCACAACGGGCGAAGGTCTTGCTATCCGGGCTGAAGGCAATGTGGTATCCGGCTCCTTCCAAATCCTGATGCGACCAGTAATTGGGCTTCTTCAGATTTTGGATGATGTCGGGATATTCCCACAGACGAATTTGACCGTCGCCGGATACAGCCCCCAATCTTTTGCCGTTGGGGCTAAAGGCCACCGATTCAACCATTTGCCGAAAATCACTAAACTCGCGGATGAGTTTATCCGTGGCAACCTCAAAGATTCGGATGGCGTTATCATTCCAAGCCGAAACCAGGTGTTTTCCATCCGGGGAAAAAGCCAAGGAAGTTACGTATTGGCCTTTGCTTTTGAGGGTTCGTAAATGTTTTCCCTCAGGCAAAGACCAAAGCTGGATCAAGCCATCCGCCCCACCGGAAGCCAGGATTTTTCCCGCAGGAGCAAACGCTATGGCTCGGACATCATCGCCATGACCGAGAAATCGATGCGCTTCATGGCCGTTATTCAGATCCCAAAGTTTTACCGTTCGGTCTGCACTGGCACTGGCCAGATAATTCCCATCCGGGGAATAAACCGCACCTAAAACCGGTCCGCTATGCCGGAGTCTTAGCTCCCCAAACACGCGGCGAATATTCTCGGGGACTTCGGGGCCTTTGTAGGGCAGTTGCCATCGAGCCTGACGAAAGGCTTCCATGGCTTGCAGGAATCGTCCCTTGGTTAACGCTTTCTCACCACTCTGAGCCATATTCTCGGCTTTGGTCAGCAAATCCGGGAGGAAGAGTTTCGCGATGCCTTGGTCCAAAAGGGCTTTTCGTTCTTTTTCATATTCGGCTTTAAAGAGGCGGACTTTTTCCTCATCCGGCAGATTTTTTCCTCCCCCTTGCCCGTCACAATATTGGATAATTCCCAGGGCCAGGAAACAAAATCCTATCAGGAAAGCAATTTTGCAATTCAAAGTGGCTTTAAAAGACGAATGGTAGCCCATGAGATTCCCTCAACAATGAGAAGGCAACAGAGTTCGCTCTTATTTACAAGAATTGAGTATAGTTTCCCGGTAGACAAACCCGCAAGTTGATTGCAAAGGAAGTTTCAGAATAAATATCTCTTCTGGTTTACTAGCGCGGCCGAGCTGCAAGCAAACATCACCGGGATCTCTGAGAGCACAGAGAAAAAGGTTTTATTTTCCTCAATCAGATTTTCTCTGTAGCCACTCTGGCTTCTATGGTAAATTTTTGGGATCCGACCCCCTTCCGAATGCTGCTAGGGAAAATAGTTTTACCGGATTAATAACGAATCTAAGGACCAAGTATGAAGCGTCTCTTTACCCTTCTGGTTTTAATAAGCCTGGCTAGCTCTAATGCTCTTTTGGCAAGCGAAACGAAGCGTCCCAATATCATCCTGATCATGGCCGACGATCTTGGCTATGGAGATATTAGTCCTTATAAAGGCTGGATTAATACCCCTCACCTTACTCAATTTGCAAAGGAGGGAATGAGGTTTACCGACTTTCATTCCAACGGGGCGGTATGTTCCCCGACTCGTGCCGCTCTGTTGACCGGCCGCTACCAGCAACGGGCGGGAATTCCCGGGGTTGTTTTTGCGGATCCCAAACGTCCAGAGCATGAACATGGATTACAACCGCAGGAAACAACCTTCGCCGAATTGGTGCGCCAAAGCGGCTACCAAACAGGGATGGTGGGCTAGTGGCACCTTTTCTACTACCCAAGGTACAACCCC
>CAZPPD010000045.1:0-14088 GCA_964588185.1 uncultured Alcaligenaceae bacterium
TCAGGTAGCGGTAACGGGCTTGGTAAGGATGCTTGCGATCAATCGTGAACGTCCCGTCGACGCACGGCGCGAAACAAAAGTAGGGCTTTGTGGGATGAAGCCGCGCGGCTTGGGGAGCCCGGAAGTTTTTGGCGTGGGACAGGACAGCGATCGTTGCGGGTTTGCCGTCGAGGCTGCCTGTCAGGGCTACCCATTTCGCGTGTTGGTGATTCCCTTTCACTCGGTCCGAACCAAGATCATTCACGAACTTACTCGGCTCCAGAGCCAGGTCGGAATGCTTGCGAGCCCATCCATCTTGCGAGGTCAGCCAGCGCGCCGGTCCGCGCAAGGCCATGCCGCCATAATGATACTTGCGGACAATCAATGCCTTGTCGGTGATTGCTTGTTGGGTGCTTTCCAAGTCGAAGCAATGATAGCTTCCATCGGTCGGATAGACGCTAACTTTCCATCGTTCACGAAGAACATCAACAGGGGTCTTTGTTGTTGCGCGGTGTATTAAATCGACTTCGAAACCAACCGTGTCCTCTTCTTGGAATTTCCTGACAACTCGCTCGTGCAGCACTCGTCCCGTGCCGCGGGCCAGATTCCAGAAATCAACCGCCTGATTACCGTACTTTGTTTTCACCCACGCGGAGAAAATACCATGTTGATGCGGATGATCGCCGGGAAACATCTGAGTAACAGTTTTTCCCCGCGGCGAATTGACCGGATGCAAACATTCGCTGCACTCGTAAACAGAGTCGATGCCCCGCGGGGCCGGCGGCGACACCTTGTTGTAAGTAACGATGTCTTGGGAACCGCGACGGACTACGATCACCTTATCCGTCTCAATGACTTTTAATGCCTGGGCTGTGGCGACATCCGCAAGGCAGACGGCCATAAGACATGCCATCAGAAACAATTTGAGACGTTTTGCGAGTGCCGGTGATCTCTTAACTACAGGCATGCTGGAACTCCGAAATGAGGCAGAAACAGAAGTTGGATTGGAGATTTCCCAGGCAGGTATCTCCTGCCGTTCAAGATGGTTAAGGTAACCCCTCGGGTGCGGTTTCGCAACAATTTCCCCCTCAAAAGTCCTTCCAGTAGTTCCCCCTAGGGAACAGCCGAAATATTTGATTGCAATTTGGGCTCAATTTAAAAAATGAGTATTCGCAATCGCCGGCTAGCCGGGGGTGAGCATTAGGCTGGAGGAAGTGCCCGTGCCGCTGCACGAAATTCCGCGGCGGTTTGAAAACGCATCTTGGGATCGCGCTCGATGGCTTTGTTCAAGAAGCGAACGGTTTTGTCATCCAAGTCCGGTTTGAATTCCCGGGGATCTTTGCCGGGATTGTTGAGGTGACTTAGCAGAATTTGCATCGATTCTGCCTTTTCCCACGGGAGATTTCGGGTAAACATCTCGTAGGCGGTTACTCCCAAGGCAAAAAGGTCAACGCGGTGATCGGTGGTTTTTCGGCCGATGACTTCCGGGGCCAGATAATCCGGGGTGCCGGTGCGATTGCCGGGTTTGCAGAAATCCGGTTTGTTGGGAATGCTGAGTCCGAAATCAATCAACTTCACGATATCATCGTGGGTAACCATGATGTTTCGCGGACAAATATCGCGATGCAAATATCCTTGGTTGTGCATGTGCTCCAATCCGCTGCAAATCTGCACCAGGTATTCAATTCGCTTGCCCCGGATTTGCGGGGCATTGGTTTCCACCAGGAAGTTTAAGCCAATGCCGTCGATCAATTCCATGATCAGATACTGTTCGCCTTTGTTGGTTATGCCGTGCTCGTAGGTTTTCACAATATTTTTGTGATGGAGAGAAGTGAGAATGACTCCTTCGCTGGGTCGCTTGAGACCGGGAAAGCGATCTTCGAACTTCTTGGTTTTTTCCTTATCCAAGACCTTGAGGCAAACCGTGCGGCCTAATTCCTTGTCATAGGCCCGCCAGGTTTTGGACATACTACCTTGGCCGGCACGGCCGGACAAGTCAAAGCGCTTGTCGACGACAATCCGCTTGAGCCTTTTACCGCCCCCGCCGGTTTTACCCCCACCACCAAAGTGGTTTTTGAAAGAGCCAAGAATGTCCACTTGTTTTTCCCTTAGGTGCTCAATTGGGACTCTTCAGTTGCTGGCAGATGCAACCGTATGATTTGGTTCCTGTTCCCGGAGGTGAATTTCTTGCAGCTAAAATTCAATTATTTGTTGCAGTAATCTATTATCGTTGCCAATTCCGTTCGCAAATCTTTCCGCTGAACTATCCGGTCAACAAATCCTTTTTTCAGCAAGAACTCGGCGGTCTGAAACCCTTCGGGCAATTCCAGCCGTATCGTATTCATGATCGTGCGCTTGCCTGCGAAGCCGATCAACGCTTTGGGTTCTGCCAAGGTAATGTCCCCTTGCAATGCAAAGCTGGCAGCGACACCGCCCATGGTTGGATTGGTCAGAACCGAGATATATAATCCGCCAGCCTGATCGTAACGGGCCAAGGCCGCGGAAATTTTGGCCATTTGCATCAAGGAGAGAATGCCTTCCTGCATGCGAGCGCCGCCGCCGGACCCACTCACTATGATCAACGGCAACTGTAACCGCAGGGCTTCCTCAACTCCCCGCGTAAGTTTCTCACCGACAACAGAACCCATACTCCCGGCCATAAAGGAGAAATCCGTGACACCCACAACTACCGGGCGGCCTCGGACGAAACCTTTCCCAACCACTGCCGCATCCGCCATTCCGGTTTTCGATTGCTCCGCTTTGAGGCGGTCGCTGTAAGGAATGCGATCCTTAAATTGGAGCGGATCCTTGGGCCAAATGTTGGTGAACCATTCCTCAAAACTTCCCTCGTCCAAAAGCTGGCGAATCCGCTCGCGGGCTTGGACCAAAAAGTGATGCTGGCATTCGGGACATACATTAAAGCGGCTTTCGGCTTCTTTGCGGAATATCGTTGCCTTGCAATTCGGACAACGAATCCACAGGCCCTCGGGGATGCCGCGTTTGGGGCGTTGGGCCGTTGCCATGATAATCTGGCCTCGTTTTAGGGTGCTCACGCGAACTTCCTGTTAGGTGTAATTCCCTTGAAGCGATTCCAAGGAAAGGGGCGATCAGACAGTCTATGGAATCCGGGTAATATGAATCGCTTATTTATTAAATGCTTATCTCATCGCAGGAATTAGGTTCCGTCAAGCCCAGTATTTACTGATCGTCAATTTGGGCAAGGGCAGCAAACGGGGTTCCTTCGACATATTCCAAAAAGGCGCCCCCACCGGTCGAAACATGCTTCATCTTGCCGTCCAAACCGAATTCTTCGACCGCTTCCGCCGTTTCCCCGCCTCCCACGATGGTTGTTCCCGAACAAGCGGCCATCGCTTCGGCAACGGCTTTGGTTCCTTTGCTAAAGGGCTCGTCTTCAAACTTACCCATGGGCCCGTTCCATACTACCGTTCCGGCTTTGCTGATTTCTTCCTGGTATCTCTTTATCGTGTCCGGTCCCAAATCTACTGCAATCCAACCATCGGGAATGGCGCCGACTACTACTTTGGCACTGTCAAAGTTATCAATGGCGTCAACAACTAAATGATCGGTCGGCAATTCAATTTTGCCTTCGCCAAATTCCAATAATTCCTTAGCGACTTCTAATTTGTCCGCTTCGACTTTGGAGTTACCGGTGGAGATACCTTGAGCTTGCATAAAAGTATAGGTCATAGCTCCGCCGATGAGGGTCTTGTCCACCCGGCTGAGGATACTCTTGATAAAGCCGATTTTGTCTGAAACTTTTGCTCCGCCAAGAATGCCGACAAAAGGCCGTTTGGGATTGGCCAGCAAGTTATCCAACACCTCCAATTCTTTGGCAACCAATTGTCCCACCACTCGGGGTTTACCGGACATAGATTGGGGAACCGCGTGCATGGAGGCATCTTTTCGATGGCAAGTTCCGAAAGCATCATTGACATACACATCTGCCAGCTTGCCCAGCTGGCCGGCGAACTCACTATCTCCGGCTTTTTCTCCCGGATGAAAGCGTAGATTCTCCAGCAACAGGATTTCGCCCGGCTTTAATTCCCCGGCAGCGTTCTCCACGGCGGGGCCCACCACTTCGTCAAGTTTTTTCACAGGCTTGCCAAGTAATTCTCCTAGCCGCTCGGCAATCTTATCCAACTTAAATGGTGCATCCTTGGCAGGATCCCCTTTCGGCCGCCCAAAGTGACTCATGGCGATGACACTGCCGCCGGCATCCAAAACATGCTTGATAGTGGGCACCGCAAACCGAATTCGCCGATCGTTGGTGATATTTCCCTGACTATCTTGGGGGACATTGAAATCAACGCGGATGAGAACTTTTTTTCCCGACAGATCCGTTAAATCCTGAAGTGTTTTCTTTGCCATGGGGGTCTTCTCCTCTTCGCAGAACCGGTAATGGAAACTGGATAGTCCCATTCCTCTTCAATAAACTTATACCTATGGGAATAAATGGATTCTGTCGAGAGTTCAAATTAATACAAGCTTATTTAGATTGGGGATATCATGTCGGACGTCATTCGAGTTGCGGTTACAGGAGCTGCCGGTCAAGTCGCTTATGCCATGTTGGGTCGATTGGCTTCGGGCGAGGTTTTTGGTCCGGATAAGAAGATCATTCTGCAATTGATTGAAATTCCCAACGCCATGCAAGCCCTGGAAGGCGTGGCCATGGAATTGGACGATTGCTGCTTACCGACCATAGAGGGCATGGAACTAACCGACGACCCTAACAAAGGATTAGCCGGCAGCAATTTTGCTCTGCTGGTTGGCTCCTTCCCGCGAAAGCAGGGAATGGAACGCAAAGATCTTCTGGATATCAACGGCAAAATCTTCGTGGGTCAGGGAAAGGCATTGGCTGCCAATGCCGCCAGTGACGTTCGCGTTCTGGTCATCGGCAACCCCTGCAATACCAACTGTTTGGTGGCTTACCATAATGGCAAAGACATTCCATTGGAACGCTGGAGTGCCATGACCCGGCTGGATCATAACCGTGCTTGCAGTGCTCTTGCCAAGAAAGCCGGGGTTGCCAATGAAGCGGAGACCAACATGACCATTTGGGGAAATCACAGCAGCACCCAGTATCCGGATTTCACCAATACCAAGATCCAAGGCAAACCCGCCACGGACATCATTACCGATCGCAATTGGCTGGAAAACGACTTCATTGCCCAATGCCAAACTCGGGGAGCCGCCATCATCAAAGCCCGCGGGTTGAGCTCCGCAATGTCTGCGGCCAACGGCGGATTGGACCATGTTAAAGATATGCTGCGGCCGACGGAATGGGTCAGTGCGGCTCTGGTTTCTCGTGGGGAATACGGCGTACCGATTGGTTTGGTATTTGGCTACCCCTGCAAAAGCAATGGAAAAGGGGACTACCAAATCATTGAAGGGGTCCCATTGGATGCTTTCGGCCAGGAAAAATTTCGCAACACGCTGCAGGAGTTAGAAGAAGAACGTGATGCAGTTAAGGATTTGTTGCCTTAATTTAAACCCGACAGAACTGAAAAGGCTCTCCCACTGGATCAGATTGGGTGCCCTGTTCGTCCTGCCATGCTGCGAAGTACTTTGAGAATCCCGGCGAGCATGCTTCAGATCAAGTGGATTGCAAACCCAAGTGACCTAATAAAACACCCACCGGAGCAAACCGATGGGTGTTTTGGTATTAGTGCGGTTTGGTATTAGTGCCACTTAATCCTCATCGTCGTCTTCCGGTTCGGGCATTTTCCAGTCCACCCTCTTTCGCATCGGCTCCGGAGGTGTTTTCCGTCCGGGTTTGGTTAATCCCGCTTTCTCCAGAAGAGATTGCTTCAAGGGGTTGTCTTCGTAGATCTCTTCCAACTTGGAAGAATCGGCCGGGGGTTCATAGTCCAGGATAAAAGTTCGCTTGCCTATCGAAACCTTATCATTGGGATGAAGAACTTTCCGGTTGACCCGTTCTCCATTGACCTTGATTCCATTGGTGCTTTTTAAGTCTTCAATAACCCAATAGCCTTTTTCGAAAACAAATTTGCAGTGAGTCTTGGAAACATTGGGTAAACGTAAACAAATATCACAGGAATCCAGGCGGCCCACCGTCATTGCCTGCCGGACTAAGGGAATGGGGTCTCCCCCTTTTTCGGGTACAAGCTTTCCGTTGGCAATAAAGCCCATTTTTTAGCCCTACCATATGAAGTGATGAAATAGATCAAGGTGTGAGGGTAAAAACCGCACTTTAGAAAGAGGAGGTCCAAATAATTGGAAAGCATTCCTCTTCAAAACCAACCTATACAAGGTAACATATCAAAAGAGACATTGCCAGAAAATTGGAGATATCCCGGCAATCAGGTTTTTTACCTGAAGTTGAGTGGAAAGGTTTCAGAAAAATTGAAGATTGGCTGAATTCCGGCAAATCTAGCTACCAAAAAAATCATTGGAGTTAAACATATGCCCGTTGGGTTGGATATAAAGCCCCGATATTACTCCTTTAGCCGGTTCCTAAAAGAAAAGTTCGGCACCAAGGTCTACCGGGTAACAGTGGATGGCGGATTTACCTGTCCCAACGTGGACGGTACGGTTGCCAAAGGAGGGTGTGTCTACTGTGATAACCGCAGCTTTAGTCCAAACCGCCGGTTGCCGCGAGTGCCCATTCGGGACCAGGTGACCAGGGGAATTGAAATCCTGACCAATCGCTACAAGGTCGACTCTTTCATTGCTTACTTCCAGGCAGCAACAAACACCTACGCCCCGCTGGAGAAACTCCGCAGGCTGTACGAGGAAGCGTTGGATAATCCCCAAGTAATTGGTTTGGCAGTTGGCACCCGCCCGGACTGTGTGCCGGACGAAGTCTTGGATTTGCTTCAGGAATTCGCCAAGGATTGCTATGTTTGTTTAGAGTTGGGACTGCAAACCATCCATGACCGCTCCCTGGATTGGATGAATCGGGGACATTATTTGGACTCTTTCCTGGACGCGGTCCATCGCTGCCAAGATCGGGGATTGGATCTGTGCATCCATGTCATACTTGGTTTGCCCGGCGAATCTCATGCGGACATGATGTCAACAGCGGATACCGAGGCCGCCTTGCCGGTCCATGGAGTTAAAATCCACAATTTGCATGTCGTCCGCGACACGCCCATGGAAGAGATGTATCGCCGGGGAGAAGTCGCCATGTTCAGCTTGGAAGAATATGTCCAGCTGGCTTGTGATTTCCTGGAACGGCTACCCCCCGAGATGGTGATTCATCGTTTAAATGGGGATTCTCCGCCCGATTACCTGATTGCTCCGCAATGGTGCCTGGATAAGAACTCCCTATTGGCCGCAATCCAAACCGAATTGGAAAGGCGAGACAGTTGGCAGGGAAAAAAACTGTCCCCAAAACTGCCTCCAGGATATTCCTATCCCCCCGACATCAAAGTCGCTTCTTTGCCGGTTGTATAAAGGACATCTGGGGTAGCTGGATTCGCCAGGATAGCCTTCCAAAAGCGGCAAATCCAGCTACCGGATGTTCTCCAGCTGATTTTGGCAACTCCAGCGAAATTGAATTACCTCCCATACCAATAAGCTGGAGCTTGATACTGATAGCCAACCGGTTGATATCCTTGCCAGGGTTGCGGCGGATAACCTCGGTATCCCTGCTGTCCATACCGAACAGGCTGTTGATAGGCGGGTCTATAGCCGGTTTGCCGATGGTAGGAAGGGGCATAGCCGGTTTTGTTTAACTCCTTGGGCTGTGGCGGTTGCCAATTTTGGTTATTGTTGTTGTTATTTCCAGATGGCGGTTGATAGCTGCCGGGTTGAGGAACGGCCCCCGGATAAGAAGGCACTGGCACCCCCGGTTGTAATGAGGGGTCCGGAGTCATCCGGGCAGGATAGTGGGGAAACACTCCGAGCGGAGGCGGGGATTGAAAATGAGCGTGATGGGGCCAGTAAGAATACCAAGGTCCAAGCACATAGTGCGGGACATGGAATAGATGCCAAATCGGGTGGGGATGATGGGGGTTGTGCCAATCGGCTTTGACATCCGAGGGCAGAACCATCAGGGACATTGGGAGTACCACGATCCAGAGTATAATTCGCATGGGTTGATTTCCTTTATTTGCGTAACTGATAAAGAAGGTAGGGGTTCTCCAGTTTGTTCCATTTCCTGGATGCGTAAGGTGCCATCTAAATTACCTTCCATACCAGCATTCCCTCCTGCGCAAGCTTTTTCCAAAAGAAAAGAGTTAACTTTTTGAAATGATTTAATCCAAAGCCGTGGTGGCCGGAAAAACCGGCAGAAATGGAGTATTGTCAATTCTCCCCACCTCGACAGTTTGGGAATCGGCGGGATAATAACACCATGAAAATTCTTCATACGGCGGACTGGCACTTGGGGGACCGCCTTGGACGCATTGACCGCACGGACGATTTGCGGCGAGCAGTAGAACGGGTTGCTGCTTTGTGTGAGGAACACCAGGTCGACCTCTTGTTGGTGGCTGGGGATTTATTCAGCGAACTCGCCCGCCCGGACAGTTTGCGGATTTCCATCGAGTACCTGCAGAAGACCTTTCACCCTTTTCTCCTCCGGGGCGGAACGATTCTGGCCATCACCGGCAATCATGACAACGAAACCTTTTGCCAGACCTTACAATTTGTCATGGACTTGGCGGCCCCCAGTTCCACGACTTTGGGAGCAGTGCATCCACCCGGGCGGCTTTATCTGGCTACCGATCCGACCCTGCTGCGTTTGCTGGACAAAAATGAGGCGGCAATACAATTTTTCCTTCTGCCCTACCCGACTCCGCGAAGATATCTACGCGAGGAGGAGCAACAACGATTTGCCGGGGTGGAAGAAAAAAACGTTCATCTGAAAAAAGGATTAACTCGTTCTTTGAAGCAAATGCTCGATCATAATGAATATGATCCCAACCTACCCTCGGTTTTAGCAGCCCACATTCATGTTCAAGGAGTGCTATTACCGAACTTATTCCGCATGAGTGAGCAGGAAAGCATCATCTTTTTGCCAGGTGATCTGCCGGAAAACATGGACTACATCGCCTTGGGCCACATCCACCAACCGCAAATCATTTCCGGACAATCCCATATCCGCTACAGCAGCAGCATTGAACGCTTGGACCTGGGGGAACGAAACGACCAAAAAGGAGTGGTGCTATTGGATATCGGTCCGGAAGGTTTGGAAAGCGAGCCGCAATTCCTGCCTTTGCCTGCCACACCGATTTATCACGTAGAGATTTCCAATCCAGCCGAAGAAATTCCTCGATTGCCGGAGCTGTACCCCGATGCAAACTATGCCTTGGCCAACATAGAGTTCACCTACACCGCCGGGAAAGACAACCTGGAGGCAATATTAAATGAGTTGGAAAAAGTATTTCCCCGCTGGTATGTCCGTAATTGGATCGAATCCAGTACCTTGGGGCCGACCTTTCATGTCGGCGAGGAGAAATCCAACAAAAGCTTTAAGGACACCATCCGGGAGTATCTGGAAACGGAGCTGATGAATCATCCCGAAGAGGATCGAGATGCCGTGATGGAATTGGCCGAAGATTTGTTTGCGAATGTTGAGGATAAATAGAGAGAACTCTTCCCCAAAATATTAGTGGGAAATTAATTCGCTCCCGGAACTTTTCTCTTACCCTGGGGTTAAACACCCAGTGGATAATAAAAATTCATTCTTCCCGCCATAAATCAGCAGGACAACTAGAAACTTAAACTCAAAAATATCAACAGTTTTCGACAATCCTGCTAAGCAACCCCTTGGTTGCTCTCGCCTACGAGGAACAAACGGAACACTCCTTAAAAATATTCAAACAAGCCATTATTTAATGGGAAATGTGGAGAACATTCGCATGAAAAGAGCCTTCCCTGCAATCCTGAAACCCAGTCTGCTTACCCTGGTCGTGGTAGTGGGTTTTGGGCTGTTGGCGTCCCATGTCAGCCTCTCAGCGGCGGACGCCAAGAAGAAAAGAGCCCGGGCGGAAACCAACGAGGTCACGAAAGAAGATGCCTCTCTCCTTCCCCCTGGAACTAAATTGGACCACAAAGAATTAGGCAAGCTAATTGATGAGCGAATTGCTTTCCGGGCCAAGAAAACCGGAGTCGATCTCTCCGGAACTTGTAGCGATGGGGAATTTATTCGCCGAGCTTACTTGGACATCATCGGGATTATTCCCCCCGCTGATAAAGTCGCCCAATTCTTGGATAGCAAGGACCCCAACAAACGGGCCAAGCTGATTGATGAATTGTTGGACAACCCCCGGTACGGCAAATTCTTTGCCGAAATCTGGGCCAACGCCTCTATTCCCAAGATTTCCAACAACCGCCGTCTCCCGACCGAAGCATTCGAAAAATGGCTGAAGAAAAGCCTCAACGAAGGGCGTACTTGGGACAAGATCGTCTACGACATCGTTGCCGCAGAGGGATCGCTCAATGATGACAATGCCGCAGTTACCTACTTTGTCGGAAACAACACGGTCGACAAAATGACCGACCGGACGACCCAGCTATTCTTGGGAGTTCAACTTCAGTGTGCTCAATGCCATGACCATCCATTCACTGACTGGAAGCAAGATGAATATTGGGCAATGGCTTCCTTCTTCATGAAAACCATTGTAAAAGGCAACCCGAATCAGGCTGCCAAGAAAGGCCGTTCCATCACCATCACCGAGAATCCTCGGTTCAAGCAAAACAAGAAGCGTCTTCCCAAAGATGCCAAGTTCGTAAAGGCGAAATTCCTGGCCGGTCCCGAGCCGGACATTGGTGAAAAATCCCCCTACCGCCCGGTGCTGGCCAAGTGGATTACCTCCAAGGAGAATCGCTTCTTCGCTCGGGCAATCAGCAACAAATTGTGGTATCACTTCTTCGGTCGCGGATTCGTTAACCCGGTAGATGACATGCACGACGACAATTATGCCAGCCATCCCGAGTTACTGGATACCATGGCCCAGCAAGTAAAAGCCAATGATTTTGATCTGAAATATCTTATTCGGGCAATCTGCAACAGCGAAACGTATCAGCGGAGCAGTAAAGCTACCGGCAATAACGGCGATGATCGCGAATTATTCAGCCATGCCCTGGTTCGCCAGTTATCTCCGGAACAATTGTACGATTCCTTGGAACAAGTAATCGGCAAACCCACTCCGGCAAAGGGTGGTAAGAAACGAAAGAACAACAACAATCGCCGAGTAAATGGCCCAAGAGATCAGTTTGTCGCCTTCTTCGGTGTGGATGATGCCGTCAACCCACTGGAATACCAAGCCGGCATTCCGCAAGCCCTGCGGCTGATGAACTCTGCCCAAATAGCTCGAGGAGCAGGGAATGGAGTCGCCGTCTCGGTAAAGCAAGGAAATACTCCCGCGGAAGTTATCGAGCATATGTATCTGTCCACTCTTTCCCGCCGCCCAACCGAAGCGGAGGCGAATCGGTTGACCGAATACGTGAGCCGTCAATCCAATGCCCGCAGTGCCTATGGCGACATTATGTGGGCCCTGTTGAACTCCAGCGAATTTGCTCTGAATCACTAAGCTCAAAACGTCCCGCCGGGTGTTTCCGCGGGACTTTAAGAATACCCCAAACAAACTCACCAACCACAACCGCGAGCAATTCAAACTCTCGCAAACCTTTGGAGAAGACCTAAGATGAAGAACCGATTTGATCTTTCTCGCCGAGATGCCATAAAGTTGTCCGCTGCAGGTGTTCTGGGCGGATCCCTTTCCGGATGGCTTCCTGTTTTGGCAGCCCGAGCTTCTGAGCAACCGGAAGCCACGCGCAACCACAAGCGTTGCATTCTCCTGTGGATGGATGGCGGTCCGAGCCACAAAGATACCTTCGACCTGAAACCCGGCACCGAAAATGGCGGTCCCTATCGTCCCATTCAAACCAATGTCAACGGCATCCAAATCAGTGAGCACCTGCCCCGCTTGGCTCGCCTGATGAATCATGGTGCCATCTTTCGCGGGATGAGCACTGGAGAAGGGGCCCACGGCCGGGCCAAATATTTCTTGCACACCGGTTACCGCGAAGGTGTCGGCGGACTGGTTTATCCCAGCATCGGCTCCATTGCTTCCAAAGAGATTGGCGATCCCAATGCTCCGATCCCCAATTTCGTGAACATTGGCAACCGGGTTTACGGTTCCGGTTTTTTGGGTGCCCGCCATCAACCGTTGATCGTCAACGACCCGAATCGGGGCGTGGAGAACCTACGTTCTTTCATCCAAGGACAACAGTTCAATAATCGAGTCGGCTTGTTGCAAGAGATGGAGCAAGGATTCAACCGCACCTACAATGCCCCCATCGGCCAAGCTCACCAAACTACCTACCGCCGAGCCGTTACTTTGATGCAAGATCAAGGTGCCCGGGCGTTCGATATCTCCCAAGAATCGCAAGCAACCCGCCAGCGCTACGGCAGTTCCCGATTTGGCGATAGCTGCATCATGGCCCGCAATTTGGTTGAAGCCGGCGTTGCTTTCGTCGAAGTCAGCCTGGGCGGTTGGGACACGCACAACAGCAACTTCGAGCGCGTCCAAACCTTGTCTCGCCAAGTCGACCCCGCAATGAGTTCCTTGATCCGCGACCTAAACGACCGCGGATTGCTGGATGATACTTTGGTGATTTGGATGGGTGAATTTGGCCGTACCCCACGCATCAACACCCGCAGCCCACGACCGGGACGGGACCACTATCCTCGAGCCTGGAGTTTGACGATGTTCGGCGGCGGCATCCGCGGCGGCCAAGTAATTGGAGCCACCGACCGCGAAGGAGCCACGGTTACCGAACGGCCGGTTACCACGATTGATTTCATGGCTACCGTTTGCACGGCCTTGGGCATCGACTACAACCGGTTCAACAACACCCACATCGGCCGACCGGTCCGCATCGTTGACCGGGGTGCCAATCCGATTCGGGAATTGGTTGGGTAATTCTAATTCTCGTCTTCTTACAAATGCAGAAAAGGCTCATGGGATTCCATGGGCCTTTTGTGTTTTAAGGCAATATTAAGCGAACAATTCTTTTTGGATATAATATCTCTGCCAAAAACTACTCCCAGGTGATTTCAATAAATATTTGTAGAAAAAGGCCAATCGAAATTGGAAAATGGTTCCTGAAAATCAATTGTCCTCATCAAATTTTAAGTGATATGTCTGAATCAGTCGCAACACATCAACACACCAAAGGTGAAGTTAACCAAACCATCGAGTTCCTGAAACGCACGCGCTTTGAGTTGCGGGAACTGAGAAAAGTCCGTGTGTGGAAAGATAAGTTTGTTATCTATGACATCAATGGCGATAGTTTCGAGGTGCGCCAAGTTGGTTATCCCGACCCGGACATTCAGCCGTTGCTAAATCACATCAATACTGCCTACAACCCGGACACTATTCACGAGGAAACCACTGAAGAATTCAAGGAATTCAAAACCGGACGGCGGCGGCCTTGGGCCGAGGACCGGGTAATGTAACCGGCTTAACTCCCATGCCCCACCTCGAAGATTTACAGCGGTGGTAGAATTGGACCTTCTTGAGGAGGGTTCGAAGGGGGAGTTATAATTGGTGGTTCAATCCTGGTAGGAGGTGTCGGAGCAGCTAACGGCGGTTCATTTGGGGTGACCGGCAAGGGGACTAGATCTCCCGGTGGCGGTGGGGTAGTGGTCGGCGAGTTTGTCGATGGTAAAGGCGGTTCCGTGGGCCCCGAAGGCAGCGGCCGAGGAATATTTGGACCTCCCGTTGGCGGCGGTTGTAGGAAGAGGGGCCCGGGACCGGACCTACTCCCCGGTTTTTGCTTGCTTTTCGGTTCTGAAGAAAAAGTGACTACCGGAGGTCTTTTGGTATTTCCTTGTGGAGTTTTGTTTGATTTTGTTTTTGGCGGGCCAACACGATTATTGGGAATAAAACCCGCTACGGTGTAAACGGCCAAAGAGGTGCGGGCTTGCCAGCGGACGCGAATGGTGGGGTCGTCTTGAGCAGCGGCGTTTAAAGCACTGCCTGCTAATTTGGTCAGGGGACGGATTCTTCCTAAACTTCGCGCCGCCGCAATTCGCACGGAAACGCTTGGATCTTTTCGCAAAGCTTGAACCAGAACCGGCACAAAGACCGGGTAAGCCTTGGCATTATACTCCCG
>CAZPPD010000046.1:0-14056 GCA_964588185.1 uncultured Alcaligenaceae bacterium
CCTTGGGTAACATATGAACTGAAATAATTCAAGGAATTTACAAATCGAGTTTTTCGGCTAGACTTTGCCAGCTGCTTTTTCCAAGACCACTTGCATCCGCTGAATGCGGTCTGCTAATTTCTCGGATGTTAATCTTTCCCGCAAACGATCCACAAGCAGAGGAAAGGCAAAAGGAGTGGGCCGCTCCAATTCCACGATTTGAATCCGGCATTCGGAAAGACGCTTTAAGACCAATTGCAAGCGGTTATATTCCAACTGGCGGTCCAAAACTTCTCGATGGGCTTGATGCAAAAGCAGATTATTGGGGTCATAATTTTGGAAGACATCGTAAAACAAATTGCTGGACGCTTGTAGCTGTCGCAAGCTGGTTGGAGAACCCGGATAGCCCGTAAATATTAATCCGGCCACCCGAGCAATCTCCCGGAACTGGCGTTTGGCCAGTTCAGCTGCATTTAAACTATTTGGAATATCCCTGTCCAGGTTGATTGGAGATAAGAAACCAGCCTCCAGCGCTTCTTCCAACGGTGCCGGCTCCGGCGAAAGCAATTCGATCCCATAATCATTTACCGCCATGGTAAAGCTAATGGGAGTAAGTTGCGAAAGGCGAAATGCCCACAGAGCGGACAAACCCTCGTGGACCAACCTGCCAGCAAAGGGGTAAAAAAACAGATGGTAGCCTTCGCGGCTTTTCAGGCGTTCGATCAACAAATCTTCCGGGGTGGGTATTTGTGACCAACGTGCTTGGACGGAGAGAATCGGTTTTACTGCCTCCATTTCCGGTCCTTCAAATTTTCCCTGCCGAGCTTCTTCCAGTTTTAAGCGTAAAGCCTGGCTCAATTCATTCGACAACGGCATCCGCCCACCCATCCACCTTGGGATTACACCACTCCGGCTGTCTCCTTTTCGCACGTAGGCGGTCAGGTCTTTCACTCGCACTAAAGTTAAGACTTTCCCCGCAAAGGTGAATTGGTTCCCAGGGCGAAGTCGGCTGATAAAGGTTTCCTCTACCGCCCCGAGCTTGGCTCCGTTCAAATACCGGACCTGCATCATTGGGTCGCTAACAATAGTCCCAATGGACATGCGGTGTTTCCGAGCAACCTTCTTATCTAGAACCTCATAGCGGCCATTATTTTGAGCCAGCTTGTGATAATCCGGATATGCTTTTAAGGAATTTCCACCGCGAGTCACAAAGTCCATTACCCAATCCCATTCCTGAGGGGTGAGGTCGCGGTAACTATAGGTGGTTCGGACCTCCTCATATAGTTCTTCAGAATGAAAGCCGCCGCCAAGTGCTATGGTTATGGCATGTTGCACCAACACATCCAAGGGCTTCTCCAAAGGAATGCGACCTTCGATTTTTCCTGCCATAGCGGCATCTCGAGCAGCAGCAACCTCTACTAATTCCAGAGCATGAGTCGGGACCATGGAAATCCGGCTTTCGACTCCAGGTTGATGCCCGCTTCTGCCTGCCCTTTGGAGAAGTCGAGCAACACCTTTGGGACTGCCGACTTGAATTACCTGATCCACCGGGGAAAAGTCGACTCCCAGATCGAGACTCGAGGTACAAACCACACACTTTAGTTGTGCAGATCGCAACCCCTCCTCCACCCAATCGCGCACTTCCCGATCTAAGGAGCCGTGGTGAATCGCCATGATCCCGGCAAGGTCCGGGCAAGCTTGGAGAATAGCCTGGTACCAACTTTCCGTTTGGGATCTGGTGTTGGTGAAAATTAAGGTCGTCTTGCCACTTTGGATCTTCTTCAATACCTCGGGCAAGAGTTTTAGACCGATATGACCCGCCCACGGAAAGCGTTCTATATGAGATGGTATCAGCGACTCGATGCCAACTTGTTTAGGGATGTGTCCTTGGATTAATTGTCCTTGGTGTGAGGAACTTCCCAACAATGTTAGCATTGCTACATCCAGATTTCCAAGTGTAGCCGACAATCCCCACGTTCGCAGGTTGGGATTCCAGCGTCTCAACCTCGCAAGGGCCAACTCGGTTTGAACTCCTCGTTTGCTGGCTAACAACTCATGCCATTCATCAACTATTACGGTTTTCAAGTGGCTGAAATGCAATGCTGAGTCTGACTGTGAGAGAAGAAGGGATAGGCTCTCCGGAGTAGTAACCAAGGCAGTCGGAAGGCGGCGGCGTTGTCTGGCCTTGACTGCCGAGGAGGTATCTCCGGTTCGTTGTTCTAATGTCCAAGGAAGCTCCATAGCGGAAAGCGGTGCTTGCAAGGCTCCGCAAGTATCCGCAGCTAACGCTCGTAGCGGTGTGATCCACAAGACTGTAAGTGGTGCGGATTTTCGAGACGAATGAACTGGATATTCAGAATGTTCTTTCATCCATTCCAGAAGAGGCCCCATCCAGGCGGCGTAGGTCTTTCCGGTCCCAGTTGCCGCATGAATTAACCCACTGCCAAAATTCTGGTGAATATCCCAGACCTGGTATTGAAATGGAAAGGGGGTCCAGCCATGTTGATGGAACCAACTTTCCACCAATGACAGTGGAGTGTCATTTTTCTTCTTCCTTGATTTAGTATTACTTTTCATAATTGGGAAGCATGCCTCGAACAGTGGCGAGTGAATCGGCCTCTTCTGCTTTCTTATCTTTTCGCCAATGAAGCATCCGGGGAAATCGAACGGCGATACCTGATTTGTGCCGTGAAGATAGTTGAATTCCTTCGAAGGCAAGTTCAAACACCAGCTCCGGCTTTACCGTCCGCACCGGTCCGAACTTTTCAATGGTGTTTCTCCGCACAAAAGAATCCACCTGGCGAATTTCCTCATCCGTCAAACCTGAGTATGCCTTCGCAACCGGAACCAGCTGGCCTTCCTCCCAAACCCCAAAGGTATAGTCGGTGTAGAGACTCGCTCGTTTGCCACTACCACGTTGAGCATAAATCAAAACGGCGTCGATGGTGTAAGGTTCGACTTTCCACTTCCACCAATCCCCTCGCTGCCGGCCAACCCGGTAAGGAGAGCTGAGTCGCTTGAGCATGAGCCCCTCGACTCGATGGGCTCTACTTTCTAACTGTAGTTCACCTAATTCTTGCCAGCTGGAAAAGGAATGTAAGGGTGATAACTTCACAGCACTAAGGGCGGAGTTTTTGAGCACTAACTCCTGGAGCTGACCTCGTCTCCATTGTAACGGTTTTTCCCGGACATCTTCACCGGCCCATTCAAGGAGATCAAAGACCATCAGAACCACCGGGACCTCCTGAAGGATCTTACTCCCCAGTTTCTTTCGGCCGATTCGTCTTTGCATCTCGGAAAAGGGAAGAACCGAATCATCCTTCCACGGAAGAAGTTCTCCATCGAGTACGGTGCCATCCGGAATTGCAAAGCCGGAGTCAGTGACTTCCGGATAACTGTCCGTTACTAATTCTTCGCCTCGAGTCCACAAGAATGTTTTTCCCTGGCGGCGGATTAATTGAGCCCGTATACCATCCCATTTCCATTCCGCAATCCACTGATCTTCACTTCCAAGGCTGTTGGGTGAAACTTCAAGGGGATGTGCCAGAAAGAAAGGATAAGGGCGACTGATATCGGCGTCACCTGAGTCCGCGGATAGTAGTTCCTGGAAGAATTCGGGAACCGGATCCCAGTTACCCATCAAGCGGTGTGCAATTACACCTGCCTCAACCCCGCTAACCTTGGCCAAGGCGCGAGTTACCAATTGCTGAGATACACCTACCCGAAAGGCACCAGTGATTAGTTTGTTCCAGGCAAATCGTTGTTGTCGAGTGAGACTTTTCCAAGCCTCAAACAGGTATTCTTTTTGTTCCTTTTCATCCAATTCCCGCATTGGTAGTAGGCGTTTTTCGATCCACCAGTGAAGCGGTTTCTCCTCGGAGGTCTGCGGTGGAGGTAACAGGAGAGCGATCGTTTCGGCTCCATCGCCAACTGCGTGGTAACATTCATCCAGCAACCAGTCAGGAATTCCCGCCATTTCAACTGCCCATTCCCGGAGCTTGCGCGATGGAACCACCTGACGAGGTTTACGGCCAACCAGGAAAAAGACAGCCCATATGGCATCCTCCGGAGGTGCTTGGCGAAAGTAGTCAACTAAGGCTTCCACCTTTTCGTTGGTCTTGTTGGTTTCATCCAAGGAGGTATATAACTGAGCGAAGGCTTTCATGTCACTTCTTCCGCACTTTCCTCTTCCGAGGCGTCATCTGTTTCGCCTTGAAAACGTGTCTTGACCGCCCAGGCATTCATTCCTTGCTCGCGCAACCAGCGAACAAGCACAGCGGTATATCCATGCGTAGCCCATACCCGTTCCGCACCGGTTTCCTTGATGGCGTCGAGTAGTCCCGGCCAATCGGCATGGTCGGAAAGGACAAAACCGCGGTCCACAGCTCTGCGACGGCGGGTGCCTCGGATTTGCATCCAACCGGAGGCAAAGGCAGTTGAGGTAGCTCCAAACTTTCTCATCCAAGGTGAGCCATGTGCACTCGGCGGGGCCAACACTAGTGAACGACTCCAATCATTCTTGCGCGGAACGGAACTTGCCAGATATGTCTGCGGCAGTTTGACCCCACCCGCCCGATATGCTTGGCACAATTTCTCGACCGCTCCGTGAGTGAAAATTGGCCCAATTCCTTCATCTACACCGGCGAGCAAGCGCTGCGATTTTCCCAATGCGTAGCCAAAGAGGAGGCTGGCTTTCTTGGCTTCCTGATTTTTTCGCCACCAACTATTGATGTTGGCGAAAACTTCTTTCTGTTCCGGCCAACGGTAAATTGGTAAGCCAAAAGTGGATTCCGTGACGAAGGTATGACAGCGAACCGGTTCGAAGGGCGTACAGGTATTATCCGGCTCAACTTTGTAATCCCCGGAAACAACCCAGACCTCGCCACAATGTTCGAGCCGAATTTGGCTGGAGCCGAGGATATGACCGGCGGGATGAAAGGAGACTTTTACCTGATTGATTTGAACCGTCTCACCAAAAGGTAAGGATTGAATGTCGGCGTCCTTTCCCAATCGGACTCGTAAAATGTTGAGCCCTTCTGCCGCTGCTAAATATTGCTTACAACCCCAACGAGCATGATCTGAATGAGCATGGGTAACCAATGCACGATCTACAGGTTGCCAGGGATCGATGTAAAAATCTCCCTCCGGACAATAAAGTCCGCTTTCAGTCAACTGCAGAAATTTTCCAGGGTCTTTTGCATTTGTCATAAAAAGAAAATCGCAATTCACGGGAGAAAACACCAACAAATCTCAAATCTTATATTTAGAATGGTAGAGATGGTTTTTTCCAGAAAGAGATACCGGAAATCGGATTTCCCATGACAACAAAATTGCAAAGCAAAATAATTCCTCCTGATGGCGGCACTTGGATTGGGTGGTTAGGAAACAAAGTTCAGTATTTTGCCGGCGGATCGGAAACAAATCAGAGTTTCACTTTTTCTCGAGGAAGTGTCTCCGTTGGTCATGGTCCTCCACCGCATCGGCACACATTCGAGGAAGGATTTTATGTAAAAAAAGGAAACATTACATTTACCGCTGGAAATCGCTCCGTAGAGATTCCCACAGGTGGGTTCATTAATATTAGTGGAAAAACACCTCACTATCTTAAAAATACAGGGGACATTGAAGCAGAAGTTTTGGTGATTACCGCTCCTGCAGGTTTCGATGAATTTCAAAAACAAGCAGGAAAGATCCTTTCGGGCCAAAACGACAATTCTTCGCCACTTCAAGAATCCGATTTGCAGCGAATGAAAGACTTAGCTCCCAAGTTTGGTATCGAATTAGATTTGCCGGAACAATCATTTCAAGTAACCCCCGAAATCACGGTAAAATTGCCGGGTGAAGGAAACCGCATTGCCGTGGTGGGGGATGTCTACACATTCTTGGCTGTTAGTGAAAACACAAACGGGAAGTATGCATTCTGGCATGCCTTAATTTACCCAGGCGGCGGTCCGCCCCCTCATATTCACCATCGAGAAGAGGAAGCTTTTTATGTTCTAAAGGGACAGATAAGCTTTTTTGCAGAGGGGAAGAAAATTCAAGGAGGCCGAGGGACTTTTGTCAATCTCCCCAGAGATGGTCTGCATGCCTTTAAAAACGAAAGCGACACTTTGGCAGAAATGCTGATTCTTGTTGCTCCAGGTGGTGTGGAAAAGATGTTTTCTCAGGTGGGGAAACCCTGGCCTGATGCCAATCAACCTCCACCGCCGCCCAGTCAAGAAGAAATTCACCATCTTCTTGAAATTGCCCCCAACTATGGCGTTGAAATTAAGGTCCCTGACCACTAATCAGATTTTTTACCTTCTTATTTTAGTTGAACACAAATGAAACAGTATCAACTCCAAGATAGCTTCGGCATCGAGAACCTTGTTCTAACCGACCAGCCCGAACCGCAACCCGGATGGGGACAAGTCGTCTTGAAGATAAAGGCCTGCTCCTTAAATTTTCGGGACTTAATGGTGGTCAAAGGCTTCTATAATCCTCGAATGCAACTTCCGGCGGTTCCATTTTCTGATGGTGTGGGAGAAATTGTCGCCACCGGTGATGGAGTTTCTCGAGTGAAAACGGGAGATCGAGTCGCGGGAATTTTTATGCAGGAATGGCTGGAGGGGGAACTAACGGACGAAAAAGCCAAGTCGGCTTTGGGCGGCGGTGGTGCCGGGATGTTGTCGGAATATATTGTGCTCGATGCGGAAGGAGTTGTCCCGGTTCCCGAACATTTAACGGATGAAGAAGCCGCAACTTTACCATGTGCAGCAGTTACTGCCTGGCATGCCTTGATCGCCGAGGGCAATTTGAAAGCAGGAGATTCAATCCTGGTGTTAGGAACCGGTGGGGTTTCTTTGTTCGCCTTGCAGTTTGCTCATCTCCAAGGTGCCAAAGTGATCGCCACCTCCAGTAGCGACGAGAAACTTTCTCGAGCCAAGGAACTGGGCGCTTCCGATGGCATCAACTACAAGTCCAATCCGGATTGGGAAAAGGAAGTTCGGGAATTAACCGGAAAACGAGGTGTGGACCTGATTGTTGAGGTGGGAGGAGCAGGAACTCTTCCCCGCTCTCTCAAAGCCGTTCGCACGGGGGGAACCATTAGCTTAATTGGCGTACTTGCGGGTGGAGGTGAGTTTAATCCGTTGCCGATACTAATGAAGAAAATCCGACTGCAAGGGATTTATGTAGGTTCACGGCGAATGTTTGAGGAGATGAATCGAGCCGTCTCGTTTCATCAAATGCGTCCCGTAGTTGACAAAGTATTCCCTTTCTCCGAGGCTCCGCAAGCTTTACAGTACATGGAAAAAGGTGCTCACTTTGGAAAAATTTGTATCCGGTTGGATTAAACACACAAAACCGATGCGGTAGAATCTCTCATTCTGCGCTCCTAGGAGTATGGGGAAAGTTGGAGGGACATAGTTGAGTCAATTTTCAGACTTAGCCCGAAAATTATTGAAGGCGAAAATTGCCGGTAAATATTTGTTAACCGCGATTCGGTCTCAAGGACAATTTGGAACAGTCTTCACCGCACACCAGTTTTTCTTCGAACATTTTGTCCGAGTGGTTGCCGTAAAAATTTCCCATCAAACTCACCTCACCGAAAAAACGGCTGCTCACCTTTTTAGCGACGCCCTGGTGCTGGCGCGATTAATGGCAGGGTCTCAAGCGGATGGCAAAAAGCATTTGGTGCCGATCTACGATATGGGTTTGCTTCCGGAGCATGAGGGGCGCGGCTTCCTTGTCATGGAACATGTGGATGGTCATCGCTTACTGTCCCATATTCAGGCCGCCGGTCAGATTAGTGTGCCCAGCGGATTGCGTTACCTCAAGGAAATATGCTCTGCCCTCGCTTTGATCCATAGTCAAGGAGCCGTCCATCGCGACCTGAAGCCGGATAACATGCTGGTGGATAACGCGGGAGTTGTCCGGTTGGTTGATTTCGGACTAGCGGCTTTCACCGATCCCTCGCTCGGATTTGCACCCGGATCGCTGGGAACCTTTACCTACATGGCTCCTGAAACATTGCTGGGTCGATCCACACCCGCTGCAGATATTTATTCCTTGGGCTTGGTGGCTTATGAACTCTTCACAGGGTCAGGGCCTCATCTTACAGCACCCTGGCCCACGAAAAAGGATGAGCAATCCACCGCGCGAGACCATTTCCAGCTAAAGAAGAACCTGCAGTTTTCTCCACCTTCTGAGGTCCACAATGAAATTCGGAATGAATATCGCTGGTTAGATGAGGTAATCTTGCGATGTCTGGCAGTGGAGCCACTCCACCGTTTTCAGAATGGCGGCGAACTGTTGGAAGCCATTTATAATTGTCTCGCGGGCCACCAACTGCCACCGGTGGACACCAAGGTGACCAGCGACCACCTCCAGCGACAATTCGACGAGGTGGCAAAACCACCGGAATTACCCAAGGAAGAATCAAGTGATCCGTTGGTTACCGATGCAAGGAAATTGCTATCCCGAAAAGCCTTTGCCGAGGTGATCGATCACCTGGACATTCATCAGCCGGCGGAATGGGCCGTAGTCGATGAACAAGGTGCGCGTATACTGCGACTTCTCGGAATGGCCTACCTGGGAAAGAAAGACTTTGCCCGTGCCCGTGATTGCCTGGTGCAACTACGACTCGTCCAGAAAGAAAAGCCGGTCTTGCCGGTTGAGGAGTATCTTGCGGGGCTAACGGACCTTCACCAATGCTTTCAGCATCTCAAGATGGCGGGACATGCCGAGGAATGCCACAAGGAGATCAAGGAGTTGGGGCAGGATTACTGGTTCTACAAACGCCAGCATCGAGAAAGCCCATCGGTTTAAACCGATGGGCGTTTGCAAACAGGTCTTACTTTTTCTCTTCCAACTTTTGCAATCGCTTTGCGGTAATCAGCAAAGCCGACAAAGCAACTTCCGGGGGATTCTTAAAACTTGGCCTATTAATGTGAACCACTTCGCTAAAGGGCTTAGTGGAGTCGAAGATTTCCATGGACATGTTACCCTTGTAGCCATTCTTGATTAAGGTCCCAAAAAATGGTCCCCACTGGATCCAGCTTTTGTCGATACGGCCGCGATGAATGGCAGAGATGTGGCAATGAAATAGCTTGTTCATCTCCATCAAGGTTTTTACCTGGCGAGCGAACTTTCCTGGCCCTTCGCCATCGGAAAATTCGTGACAGGTATCGATCATCACCCCGAAATTGGGATGATCAACAGCCTTGGCGAAATTGATGGCTTCTTGCAATCGATTCATTCCCGGGAGTTCGAAGCGGTTAAGTGGCTCGACAGCAATTTTCACATCTTTACTTTTTCCGTACTTCGCGACATTTCGTATTGGTTCGACTAGGCTCTTTACCTTTTTGCGCACCCACTTCACCCGGTCATCACCGATAGTATTTTCCGGAACTACCTTGAACTGCAAAACGAAGGGGCCGACCACCAGTTTTGCACCGATAGCGTGAGTTCGGTCCACCAACGCCTTTAAACTAGCTTCCAGGTCATCCCCACGCATGCCCACTCCAGTAACCTTTAATTTTCGATCTTCAATCAGTTTTCGCAACTCGGAACATTGCTGAAGGGTGCCGGAATTGACCGGAATCTCAACTGCTGCGTAACCGGCCTGTTTCAGGAAATCAAGCAGAGCCGGGTAGACTTGCTCCCGGTAATCTTCTGCGGATTCGGGCATTTTCACTTTGAATCCGTAGGCATTCAAGCCGGAAACAAGCTTCGGGAGGTTGTTGTGGGCAAAGTTGGAGTCTTTGAGTTCCTGGAATTGCTCCTCGGCCATAAAGTAATCCGGGAAGAGGAGCATGTTCATCGAGAGATTGTACTTTGCCGCTGTCTTAACTATGGGAGAGTTCTTTTTGGGGAGAGGCGGAAGCTCTTTCTTTTGGCCGAGTAGGAATGGCGAAGAACAACTGAGAAGGAGCAGGCAGAGGATTGTTCTAGTCAGCAATTTCATGAGGCGCACCTTTAAATCCAAAATGTCAGTGTTTGTCATTTCTTGGGATGGTGATTTTGTACTTCCTGCATCCAAATAGGCAACGGACAAAACTTTTCCGGCAAACTTATGGTTTTGGTGAAAGGCCGGCTAAAAGTTCCTCTCCACAATTAGGGTGGCATCAGCGGAAGCAATGCGCCGCTCAAGTTCCTCGATATGCCATTCTGGTGAGTTGAACAGGGCATCGTCGGCACAGGCAAAAAGGCGAAGCTTCTCAAAACTTGGACATTGCCAATTTTTGCTCTGAGCTGAGTAACGGGCAATCACAGAACGAAGCATAGCCCCTGGATCAGTAGAAGTTGACCATTCATGTTCAGTCATTTTTCGGGGCCTCTTCCTTTATCACCTCCGCTCTTGTCTTTTCGCCGTCTTCCTTCCCGGCCGATATCCCCTCTTCTTATTCGGAATCGTATGCACATAATCCCCCCGCAAACTGCTATTCGCCTTCCCACGTCGAGCCTGCAACGCTTCCTTCGGTGGCTGAGCCGGGATCAGACAATCACAACCATTGCCAATCAGATCTTTCCGCCCAGCTTGCTCTAAAGCCTTGCGCACTTCAAAATAATTCTCCGGCTTAAAGAATTGCAGCAAAGCCCTTTGCAGCTTGCGGTCGCGGAGATGTTTGGCGATGAAGACTTCCTTCTTGGTAAAGGGATCCATGCCGGTGTAGTACATGCAAGTGGCGATATCAAAGGGAGCGGGGATGAAGTCCTGGACTTGATCCGGCCGGTAGCCGTTGCGTTTGAGGAACACTGCCAAGTCAATCATGGCGTTCAAATCCGAGCCCGGGTGGCTGGCGATGAAATAGGGGACCAAGTATTGTTTTGGTTTCCCGGCTTCTTGGGAGACTTTTTGAAAGTCTTCGGCGAAGCCTTGGAAATCATTGATATCAGGCTTCTTCATCAGGTTGAGGACTTTGTCTTCGGTATGCTCGGGAGCGACTTTCAGGTGTCCGCCCACATGGTGAGCGGCAAGTTCTTTCATGTATTCGGGAGATAGCTGGGCAAGGTCCATGCGAATGCCGCTTGCCACCAAGATCTTGCGGATTCCCGGTTCCGATCGTGCTCGCCGCATTAATTCAACCAACGGACCATGATCGGTTCCCAAAAGTTTGCAGATACTGGGATGAACGCAGGAAAGCCGTTTGCATTTGGCCTCCACTTCGGGGCGAGTGCAGCGCATCTCGTACATGTTAGCGGTGGGACCCCCGATGTCGCTGATGACGCCTTTGAACTCCGGATGAGCGGCAAGCTTGCGGACTTCTCCCAGAATGGATTCTTGCGAACGCGATTGGATGATACGGCCTTGATGCGCGGTAATCGAGCAGAAAGTACAGCCGCCGAAACAGCCCCGCATAATGGTTACGGAATCCTTGATCATCTCATAGGCTGGGATTGGTTCCGAATAGGAAGGATGCGGACGCCGAGAATAAGGCAGGTCGTAAATCTCATCCATTTCCTGCTGGGACAAAGGTAAATCCGGCGGATTTACGACAACCGCTTGCCGCTCGTGATATTGCACCAATGTCTTGGCATTGTGGGGATTGGTGTTGATATGGATGATCCGGGTGGCTTCCGCAAATTGGTATTTGTCGGCGACGACTTGCTCGTAGGACGGAATGATCTCGATTTCTTTCCGCTCGAGCAGCTGAGGAAAGGCAGAATCCTCCTGATCTTTTGGCGGAGTTTCCTTGGCTCCCAACGCATAAGCCACTCCACGCATGTCGCGGAGGTTGGAGACCTTCTCCCCTGCCCTGAGCCGCTTGGCGATTTCGACGATTGCCCGTTCGCCCATGCCGTAGACTACCAGGTCGGCTTTGGAGTCCAAGAGAATCGAGCGTTTTACTTTATCGCTCCAGTAGTCGTAATGAGCCAGGCGTCGAAGCGAAGCTTCAACCCCACCGGCGATAATCGGAATGCCGGGGAAGGCTTCGCGGGCGCGTTGGCAATAGGCCAGAGTAGCACGGTCTGGGCGTTTGCCGATGCGGCCGCCGGGAGAGTAAGCATCATCATTGCGGACTTTACGGTTGGCAGTGTAGTGATTAATCAGGGAATCCATGTTGCCGGCACTGATGGCGAAGAACAAGCGCGGCGGGCCAAACTCTTGCCAAGGGCGGCAGGATTTCCAATCGGGTTGGCTCACCAGCCCCACTCGAAAGCCGGCTTTCTCCAAGATCCGTGTCAGAATCGCCATGGCAAAGCTAGGGTGATCGACGTATGCATCCCCGGTGACAAAAACCACATCCACGGCATCCCAACCCCGGTCTTCCATTTCTTTGCGGGTCATGGGAGCCAAGGGGGCGGAAAAGGCGTCCTCCCACATCGGTAAGGACATCCGTGATCGAGCCCGCTTTTTCTCTAATTCCCGGGTTGCCATGGTTTTAATTTTCCTGGTATTTTCTTGTCAATTATCAGCTTTAATAATAGGACCATACTTCAGTAATAATGTATTGTAACCTGAATTGGGTTTCGGATCATCCTACTCCCCTAGGATAAACCCAAATACCTCTCCAACAGAAGGATCGTCATGGCAAAAAAAACTACTTGCCCGATTACTCGGACCCACTTTGAGGAAAATGCAGAAGCTATTCCCATCAAAATCGGCAATGATGAAATGGAAGCGGATGTGAAGTTTTTCTCCACCGGTTCGCTCGGTTGGTACCTGAACGGCAAGACGAAGATTGAAATAGGCGGCGTGAAAGTGCCCGTGCAGATTGGACTGAGTTTGACGATAGTGGGAAGTAAGGAACTTCCTCGGGAAGAAAAAAGCTCAGCCGAAGAATCTCCGGCGGAAGAATCTCCGGCGGAAGAATCTTCGGCGGAAGAATAATATCGCTGAAAACGAGGAAATAAAACATGGCTACTGTAACCACTCCAATGACCACGGAAGAATTATTGGCTATGCCGGAAGACGGCGTGGATCGTTGGCTAATCGACGGAGAATTGCGAGAAAGAAAAAGACCCATGTCTGTTCGAAATCGCTTTCATAGTTTCACGATGACCCGAATAGCCCGATTCCTCGATGTTTGGCTGGATACCCAACCAGAACCACGAGGAAAAATCTTAACCGGCGATGCTGGTTTTCGCTTAAAGCGGAATCCGGATACTACTTTCGGAGTCGATGTTGCCTACGTTTCGGCAGAAGTTCTTTCCCAACAGTCGGATGAATCTACCATTATCGATGGAATCCCAACCCTGGCGGTAGAAGTTCTCTCTCCCAGCGATACCTACGAAGATACCAACGATAAGATTGACAGTTACCTCGGAGCGGGAGTTCCTGTGGTCTGGATTCTAGATCCCAGACGGCGTACTGCCTTGGTTTATAGTCCCGAGAAAGAACCCAGATTGTTTAATAGCCAACAAGAATTGCCCGGCGATCCTCATTTGCCTGGATTTCTGGTTCCGGTTGGGGATTTGTTTGACAGTAAGGCAATCAGATGAATCTCCTTACCTAAACTTGGTCCATTCCGAAATAAAAATTAAATGCGATATATAGTTCTCGGAGCGAACGGACAATTAGGCCGAGATTTATGTCCTCGGCTTGAAGGTGAAGTTCATCCTCTTACCAGAAAAGAAATAGATCTTACCAATCCGGAAATGATTGCATCGTTGGGGGATTATTCACCCGATGTAGTCATCAATTGTGCGGCTTACAATTTTGTGGACAAAGCGGAAGACGAACCGGACAAGGCTTTCGCGGTGAATGCCTTGGGAATTCGCCAGTTAACCCTCGCCTGCGAAAAGTTAAATTGTGCCCTGGTTCATTTCAGCACCGATTATGTTTTCGGATTAGAGGAGAATCGGCGCACCCCTTACTTGGAAACCGATAATCCGGGACCGGTCAGTGTGTATGGGCTGAGTAAATTAGCCGGAGAATATTTGGTTCGAAGCCATTGTTCCCGGCATTTTTTGATTCGCACCTGTGGGCTGTATGGAGTTTGGGGCTCCGGAGGTAAGGGCCGATATTTTGTCGAAACCATGTTGCGTTTGGCTGGGGAGGGCAAGTCTCTCAAAGTTGTGGCGGATCAAATTTGCACTGCGAGCTACACCGTGGATATTGCGGTTGCGACAGCACAATTGATTCAGGGAAAAA
>CAZPPD010000047.1:0-14043 GCA_964588185.1 uncultured Alcaligenaceae bacterium
ATGCTCGAATGTCTTTCGCCACCAGTCAGGATCAGATCAATGAAGGAATGGACCGACTGGCGGAGTTCATTAAAGGGTAGGCCGATACCAATCTATCCCGACGCTTCTTTCAACGCGTCGGATTTGGAAAAAGTTAATCTCGCTAAGAGTTGAAATCCGTTTTTTGGAGTGTGCTTGATGCCGGTTTTGATGATTTCCGAACAGGACGTCCGCTATTTGTTAGACATGGACATGGCCATGGAGGCCGTCGAAAAGGTACTCCACCAAATGGGGGAGGATGAAACCCAAAATGTTCCCCGGTCTCGCTGCCGCACCAACCAGGTGATGCTGCATGTTATGTCTGCCGCCGCTTCAACGGAGGGATACATCGGCTACAAAGCCTACACCACAAGTAAAACAGGAACTCATTTTCAGGTCAGCTTATTTGACGGCGCTAGCGGGGAACTGCTTTCGCTTATCCAAGCGGATTTTCTCGGACAAATGCGAACAGGAGCGGCTAGTGGTGTCGCTACCCAGTATATGGCTCGACCCGACTCAGTAGAAGTCGGCATTTTCGGCAGTGGGAAACAAGCGCGGACACAAGCTCTGGCTGTCAGCAAAGCTCGAAAACTACGCCGCATGCTGGTCTATAGTCCTCATGTCGAACATCGCGAACGGTTCGCCAGTGAAATGACTGACTTGTGCCACTGTGAAATCCAACCAGTATCCCGACCGGAACTGGCTGCCGAGGATAAAGATATTGTGATCACCGCTACTAATAGCCGGGTGCCGGTCATGCACGGGGACTGGATTTTGGAAGGAACCCATGTCAACGCCATCGGGTCCAATATGATCTCCAAAGCTGAAATCGATTCCGTGCTCATTCGCCAATGTGACTCCATTGCCGTGGACAGTAAAGACCAAGCCCGGATCGAAGCCGGCGATTTCGTGGAAGCACTAGAAGAAGGAAACTTGCAATGGGCGAACGTTCATGAGTTGGGTCAAATTATCGTTGGCAAATACACGGGCCGGGCCCATCCGGAAGACGTCACTCTGTTCAAGTCGTTGGGAATCGCCCTGGAAGATGTGGCAGTCGCTGCCAGAGTTTATGAGAAAGCCAAGGAGGAAAAAATGGGGAGATGGATTCAATATTGGGATTAGGTTCTCTGTTGCAGGATTGATACCCATTTCATTGGTAAACTCTTTTAAGATTAGTATTGATCATGGATATTATCAGATGCCCATCCTGCAACCGGAAATTGCAAATTGATCCGGACTTGGGAGAAACTCAAGTCCGTTGCCCCATTTGTTCCGAGGTATTCTCCTCCAAGCCAAAAACTAATTCACCTGGTTCCTTTCCGGATCCAATTCCCTTACAACAACCGCATCACCCTCCTCCACAAGCAACCTTTCCGCCTTCGCAGCAACCCTATTATCCTCCGCCACCCCAATATCCACCGAATTATTATCCGCCAAATGTACCCCCTCACTACCAGGGCCCGCAACTCGAGAAAAGAACAAGACGAACTAAGAAGAACCAGGGAATGGTCAACTTTGTTCTAACCATGCTTTGGATTTGTGTCGGCTATATGGTTCTTGCAACGATCATGACCTTGTTTGTACTTCTTTTAAACATGTCGAATGTGAGAGGAAATGATGCTTATGTTTTTGGGTTTGTTGTTGGTGCAATAATCGGCATGCTCATACGAATCCCCATCATCATTTTTCTGATTATAGGGGCCAATTGTCTAAGAAAACTCCAAGGAAAAGGGTTTGTAATAACCGCGGGTATTCTGTGCCTGTTCCTTTCTCTTTTCTCGGCCATTGCTGGAGTTCAAGGCTTGGTAGCCCTCGATGATCGCAGAATGCCGACCGATATAGAAAGCCTGCTATGTATTAATTCCGGGTGTGGTTGCTTTGGGTTTTTCCTTTACTTGTTAACGGGAATATTCGCCCTGATTCTCCTCGGAAGTGTCGATTTCCAAAAGAAGAAATCCTTTAGAGAAGAAGATTGGGATGAAGAAAATTCGTTTGACTAATGTGAGGTTGCTAACAAAGCTTAACACCACCTGGGCCATTGTGACTTAAGGCACATTGAACTTATCTGAGTTGTTTTTAACGCTGATAAGCGTTCTCCTTCAGCAAAGTCCAGGGTTGCCCCGATTAGCGGCCCCCCTGGATGTCCTGCACCACTCTTAAACTCGGTGAGTCTCTTGAGAAGTATCCTCATTCAATTGCCTCCGAATCATTTCACTTTGGGCATTACTTTCCGAGTCATCCTCTTGATCCAACTGCAACTTTAGGTCCAGAAAACGCAACAGATCTTTGAGACTAACCAAACCCACGAGCTTTTCATCCTCGACGATTAACAAGCGGCTTAGGTTGGTTCTCTTCATTTTCTCAAGAGCCTTTAATGCATCTGCCTCCGGTGGAAGAGTAAGGGATTCCAGGTCGCGTTGCATGACTTCTTCTACTTTATGATTAGACCACTGGTCTTTTGGAAATGAGGAAAGGTCCCGTGTGCTGATAATTCCCACCAGTTGTCCGTCCAGGAGCACGGGGAAAGTTTTATGGTGATATTGATAAACGTATTCCTCAACCCAACTATGCAAATCAAGATAAGGAGATACGACAACCGGTTCTTTGTTCATGAAGCGGCTTAATGGTTCGCCTTGTAGAGCTTGGCGGATAATCACTTGCTGATAGCTCATCATGGCAGCATTGTTCAAAAACAAGCCGATAATTCCCAACCAAATGCCACGGATGAAATATTGCTGTCCTTGAAATAAACTAACCACTCCCAAAAATATTAGAAACCAAGCAAATCCTTGCCCACAACGAGAAGCCCAAAGTGTTGCCTTGCGAAGATTCTTGAGCGCTCCCCACAGCACGGACCGTAAAACCCGCCCACCGTCCAATGGAAATGCCGGTACCATGTTGAATACTAAAACTACGGTGTTGATCAAACCGAGATACCACAAAGGAAAGGTGTATAATCTTGGCCATTCTGAAAAAAAGCCGATTTGTGCTACTACAAAAAAGGCTGCAGCTAAAACTAAACTGACTAGCGGGCCGGCAATAGCCATCAAGAATTCACTCATAGCAGAAGGAGGTTGATCTTCCATTTCCGCCACACCACCGAATAAGAACAACGTGATGCCCCGCATAGGAATGCCGACTCTTTTCGCCACAACGGCGTGCCCCAACTCGTGTAGCAAAATGCAGCCAAAGAAGGTCACTGCTGTAGTTAATCCCATGACAAAATAGCTTTCCCTGGTATAACCGGGAATTTGTTGAGTAAAAAAACTCACCAATGTCCAAGTAAGCAAAGCCAGGATGATAAGCCAACTCAAATCAATGTTAATGGGAATGCCAAACAACCGAAACAAACGCCAACGCAGACCAAACATGCCTTTCTCCTTTCGTCCTTAGTAGTATTTCAGGCCTGGTTAAGATTGGGATGGGGATGACTCTTTTATCTCCTCAGAGATAGTCAGACCATGATGATTGTACCACTTGAAAGGATCCTCATTAAGCGCTTTGATCATTTTGGGTAAGGTTTCCCGCAAGGAATGGTTTGGCGACCAAATTAAGGTATTTGCTGCTCGGCTAATGTCCAACTCATAATGATCGTCTGCCATATCGATCATCCATGGTTTTATAAAGGGATCATCCCCAAGTGGAAGATTATCCTGTAACCAGGCACCGGTTTTTGCAGCAGATTTAGGAACTTGTTGGGTTGTCCATTCTTCACCGTGAATGAGTTTTCCCAGTTCCTTCTGAAGTTCACCATAACTGATTGTTTCCGGCTCACCTACCAACAAGGGAAGTTCCTCAGGCAATTTACCCGCTCGTTGAACCAGCAATTGCAGAGCATTTGTAAGGTCATCAATATGTAGAAAAGCTTGCCCACAGTCTAAACTACCTGGATAAACCTGACCAGTAATGTGCCGCTCTTTGATCCGCTGAATTTGGTGGGCTAAAGGAAGTGAGTTGCAATAATCATCGTAGACGCCTGCAACCCGCAACAGAACTTTGGGTATGTCCTTTCGTTGTTCTCGGAGGAGCTGCTCCGTTTTGACCTTGGATTTAGGATAGTCCCATTTCGGTTCCAGAACACAATCTTCGTTGATGGGTTGGCCCGGCTTAGTCGGTGCATGTACCAGCATAGTGCTGGAGAAAATAAATTGGCGTACATTGAGTTGCTGTAATGCCTTTAATAGTTTCTCTGTTCCCTTGACAGTTATTTCTTCATATAAAGGGCTTGGATCCCCGGAAAAGTCGTAGTAAGCCGCCAAGTGAATGACGGAACGAACTTCATTGTTTATTTCATTGCGAACTTTGTTCAGCCCATTTTCAATATCCGTTTCTGAGGTAAGGTCCACTTTGCAAAAGATTCCGTCGTCCGGAAATTGGTCCGACTCTTCAATATCGAAACCCACGATCCGATATTTTTCTTTTAGTTGACGCATAGTAGCGGAACCAATCAAACCATTGCAACCAGTAATTAATACAGCATCTTTGGATGTTGTCATTGTTCCTCCGTTTGGGAAAAGATATTCCGGTAAGACTTAGATTGTTAATTTGTAGCCAGAGGTGAATCATCTGTGGGATTAGAATTCTTAGAATCTAAAGGTTCTTTGATGGTAATGACAGGACAAGGGGCGTTGCGGACAACCGCTTCCGCCACACTGCCCATAACCAATCGACTAAGCCCGGTTCGCCCATGTGTTCCCATAATAATCGCGTCACAATTAGCTTCCTCTGCCACTTGCAAGATAACTTCACTGGGGTCACCTCGTTCTAAAACATACTCCATCGTCAAGTTGGGTTTGGACGAACGTAACTCCTCAAGTTGTGCGCGAAATTTTTCATCACTTAATTCTTCTGCTTCCACAACGCCTACATCATAGGGCATAGGTGCTACAGCGGGTAACGGGACAGCAGCATGTAACAAGATCACTCGAGCATTTTGTTGAGCAGCCACATCGCATGCCAGCTCAAAGGCATTTCGGGATGGCTCAGAAAAGTCAGTAGGGTGAAGAATAGTGCTTACTGAGTTCATAAATCACCTCTCGGCTCTAGGTATTCTAGAACGTTACTCAGACTGATGCGGCGGAAAGGGGTTAGGTTTATTCTCCACAAAGCACCCGGAGGACCGCAACACACTAGCTTAAGTAAAGCCCTAGTAATCCATATCATTAAATCTCTGTTTAGGCCCTTTGTTTTTCTCGTTGACAATTCATGTCGTAAGCACCGTGGATTTGCATAATTGCTAAGGCTTCCGAATATCTTCCGTTGGTTCGAACCGCAACAATGGGGCGGCCTTCCTCAAGCTCTCCCTGGTACCAACGAATCTCTTCTTCGGACAATTCCATAGTACTCGTAAGACCTGTGAAACTACCGGCAATCGCACCTCCTGCTGCAGTTAGCAAACCTGCTATGACAACGGAGCCAAATCCCGGCAAAGCTAAAGCGACAATGGAGCCAATTACCCCACCCAATACACCCCCGCTAATTCCTCCGCCTAAAGAACGAACAACTGCTGCTTGACCGGTGGCTTCAGTTTCTTGTTTGTCGACCTCTCCCCCATCACGCATTGCGAAACCAATGTTTTCTTTGGTGAAGCCGGATTTTAGCAATTCTTTTATGGCTGAGTCGGCTTGATCCAAGGTCGGAAATGCACCGACTACTGTCGATCGCTTTATTTCGGTCATTCTTTTCCTCCTGTGTGCCTATTATTTGATTACATTGTGCAAACCGGATGCCGATTCGACTGCGGAATGGTAGTTCAAGGGGAAACATTGATGAGACCAGCAAGCTGGGCAATTGATTTCACAAATATGCGCAAGGTTCTTCCGAAACATATCCCATTTCTTCAAGTCCCTAGACTTCTTTAGAGCGAAATCCTTGCACCCCATTTGGTGGCATTTCCTCATCTTTAGGAACTCATAAAAGCACCAAAGGAGGTTGCAACTCTCGGCATAAGGATTGCACTATTTTGAATTTGGTTCAATTAACTTGGAGATTTGGTGGGAAACCAGAGGTTAAAAATGGGGAAGAATGTTGCCCAAAAATTAATAGGTAGTCACTTAGTTTCCGGAACTATGAAATCAGGGGAAGAAATTGGCATCCATATTGACCAGACACTAACCCAAGATGCCACAGGCACCTTAGTCATGCTGGAATTGGAAGCAATGGAGTTGGACCGCGTCCGGACAGATTGTTCGGTTCAATATGTCGACCATAATCTTATTCAAGAAGACAACAAAAACCCGGATGACCACCTGTTCCTGTACAGTGCCTGCCGAAAATTCGGCATTTGGTATAGCTCGGCAGGAAATGGTGTTTCTCATCCCGTGCATATGGAACGATTTGGCAAACCGGGAAAAACACTCCTTGGTTCGGACAGTCATACCTGTGCCGCCGGGTCGCTTGGAATGCTGGCTATAGGTGCCGGTGGTTTGGAGGTGGCCTCCGCAATGGCAGGTCAACCTTTCTACTTCAAAATGCCGCAGATCTGGGGAGTTAAGTTGACTGGCGAACTCCCTGAGTGGGTTAGTGCTAAAGATGTGATTCTGGAAATGCTTCGCCGCCATGATGTGGATGGTGGAGTTGGCCGAATCGTAGAGTACTACGGTCCGGGTTTAAAATATTTATCAGCAATGGACCGGCACGTCATAGCCAATATGGGTGCAGAGTTGGGGGCAACGACAACGGTATTTCCCTCTGACCAAGAAGTGAAGAAGTTCCTGTCTGCACAACAACGAGGTGATACCTGGGTGGAAATAGTTGCAGATGAGGACGCAGAATATGATGTGCAGGAGGAAATCGACTTATCGAAGTTGGAGCCTCTCATTGCTTTACCTTCAAGCCCCGGCAATGTCGTCCCAGTTTCCGAAGTCGCCGGCCGGGAGATTTACCAAGCCTACATTGGTTCTTCCGCTAATCCCGGCTTTCGGGACTTTGCCATTGCTGCAGAGATGGTGAATGGTAAGCGGATTACTAACCACGTCTCCTTAGATGTAAATCCTACCTCTCGCCAAATTCTGTCTAATCTGGTTGAACGAGGCTACCTTTTGTCGCTTGTTCAAAGCGGAGCGCGTATCCATCAGGCTGGATGTAATGGCTGCATCGGCATGGGGCAAGCACCTGCTACGGATAAGATCAGTTTGCGCACAGTGCCTAGAAACTTTCCCGGACGTTCCGGAACTAGAGAGGATCAGGTTTATCTGGTGAGTCCGGAAACGGCAGCGGCTTCCGCTTTGAAAGGGAAAATCACCGACCCACGAGAGTTAGGTATTCCTTATCCAAAAGTAAACGATCTTGATGATCCTATCTTGGTGACGGAGGGAATTGTTTCGCCGTTATCCGCAGAGGAAGCAGAAGGAGAGACACTGGACAAGGGTCCAAACATCTCCAATCTACCGAACTTTGATCCTCTGCCGGATGAAATAGAAATCCCGGTTCTTCTGAAAGTCGGCGACGATATTTCTACAGACGGAATAATGCCAGCAGGAACTCGAGTTCTCCCCTTTCGCAGCAACATTCCGAAGATTAGCGAATTCTGTTTCGAAGTAATTGATGGTAGCTACCATGACCGGGCTTTGGAGGTGGCTGATAGCGGGCATGCCATCGTTGGGGGGAGCAACTACGGTCAAGGATCTAGCCGTGAACATGCTGCTCTCGCCCCCCGTTATCTTGGATTGCGAGTTGTCCTGGCAAAGAGTTTTGCTCGGATTCACTGGCAAAATTTAGTCAACTTCGGCATCCTTCCGCTGAGATTTGCCGAGGAGAAGGATTATGAGCAGGTAAGCCAAAGAGATGTTTTTAGTTTCTCTGATCTCCGCCAACAGCTTCAAGCCGGTGAAGAGATTGAAGTAAAAAAAAGGTCCCAAGAGAAAAATTTTACTGTCAAACATGACCTATCTTCACGTCAGGTGAAAATGCTCTTAGCGGGCGGCATGATCAACTGGATCAAAGAGAAAATTTTAGTCTCAGCAAATTTAGACCGCAACTACAAGGAGAGGTAAATGCCATATCGATTTCGTAGGAAAGAGTCAGTCCAAAAGAGTCTTCGCAGAATTGCCGATGAGCAAATTGAACGAGCAATTTCTGAAATAGATGATCCTAATTTGGACAATCATAAAACCGTCCATCAAGTTCGCAAACGCTGCAAAAAAATTCGCGGCCTCCTTCGTTTGGTCCGGCCGGAAATGGAAAATGTCTACCAACATGAAAATACAAGGTTTCGTGATGCAGCTCGGGAACTTTCTTATGTTCGCGACGCGCAATCGCTTATTGAAACCTATGACAAGTTGATGGACCGCTATAGCGACCAGGTAGAACGATCCCAGTTTGCTCCCATTCGGCGAAGGTTAACCGAGCGCCGCAAAAAGATTGCCCAAGACCAAATTGGACTCGACCAGCGCTTGCAAGAATTCCGTCTGCGCATGACCCAGGCACAGGACCAGCTAAAAGATTGGAAAATTAGCGAAAAAAGTTTCCCGTTGCTTGCGGAAGGCTTCAAGAAAACTTATCGGCGTGGCCGGAATGCCATCAAAATTGCCTATGACTCTCCTTCCACGGAAAATTTTCATGAGTGGCGAAAACGAGTAAAATATAATTGGTATCATGTTCGCCTGTTGCGTTCTGTTGGGAATGAAATGGTATAACCTCTTGGTGGTCAATTGGATGAATTGTCCGACTTGCTGGGAGATGAACATGATCTGGCTGTGTTTCGCCAAACTTTGTTAGCTGCACCAGATGACTTTGGCAGTAAAAAGGATCTGCAATTACTCTTGGGTTTGATTGATCGTCGACGCCTTGAACTGCAAACCAATGCTCGTTTTTTTGGAGAGCGACTTTACACGGAGAAACCCAAATGGCTGTCGGCACGGTTTTCATGATACTGGGCCATTTGGAAAACCGAAAAGAATCAGCAGGACAAAATTACCCGAGAGATCCTTCAGGCGACCTGAGCTTCTTTAAGACAATCACAGCTTTCACAAGAAGAGGAACCCGCGTCGCCCATTGGAGAAATTCCGAATGAAAACAAAAGATCCAATGGAAAAATATGAGTCCTTGATCGAACCTATCGAAAATCTCAGAAAGGAAGCAGTCAAGTTAACCGCAAAATTCCGTTCTGATTTGGAGAAAATCTCTCCGGATTACCGAAAAAGCGCAGAAAACCTACTACATTACCTAAGCGTCCGCCGCCACGACATTCGTAACTTGCAAAGAAACCTCCATTCATTAGGCCTAAGTTCGCTGGGGCGAATGGAAGCTTATGTGTTAACTACCCTCAATGCAGTTAGATCTGCTTTGTACCGACTGGCCGGTAGAGAGGTACCGGCGGATGATATTGAAAATATTCCGGTTGATTTTGAGACAGGTCGAGTTCGTTTAGCGGAACATACCGAATTATTGCTCGGACCGAAACCTAGAGATCGGTCAGTTCGGGTGATGGTGACCTTGCCGAGTGGGGCGGCCGAAAGATACCAGCTAATTCATGACTTGGTGGAGAGCGGTATGAATGTGGCCCGGATTAACTGCTCCCAGGATGACAAGAGCCGCTGGCAGAAGATGATCGACCATGTACGGAAGGCGGAAAAAGAGCTCAATCGGTCCTGTCGGGTTCTGATGGATTTAGCGGGCCCAAATCCACGAACAGGTCCCATGGAACCAAGTTCCGGGGTCTTGCACTGGTATCCAATCCGCGATGACATGGGGCAAATCATTGAGCCGGCAAAAATCTGGATAACTAAAGGTGGTGCTGAACCGAAAGCTGCCCACCCGATTCTTCCAGTACCAGATGAATTTCTGGAAAAGCTTCAGAAAGGCGATCATCTGAAAGTAAAAGATACTTGCGATCATTACCACCTGCTACTAATTACAGACTCAGAAAACAGTGGATTTTGGGCTGAAGCTCAAAGCGAAGCTTTTGTACGTTCTCGTGCCGATCTGGTACTGGAAAGAAAAGGGGAAGTTATCACCGAAAACCGGGTTCAGGAACTTCCACCGGAAGAAGAAGAGGCAAAGATTCTTCTTACCAAAGGAGACTATCTCGTTATTTACCGTGATCGGCGAAAAGGATGTCCGGCTGTTCATGGAGAAAACGGGGAAGTTATTCGCCATGCATCTGTTAGTTGTACTCTCCCGGAAATGTTAACCCATGCCCAAGTCGGCCAGCGCTTCTTTTATGATGATGGTGAGATGGGGGGAGTAATTCGGGAGGTAGACGATGACCGGATCGTTGTCGAGATCACCCAGGTAAGCAAAGGGAAGATACAAAGTAACAAAGGCATTAATCTTCCGGACACGAAAATAGACATTCCCGCACTCACCAAAAAAGACCTTGTCGATCTGGATTTCATAGTTGGTCGGGCAGACATGGTTGGTCTGTCCTTTGTTCGCTATCCCGAAGATATTGAACACCTGGTCCAAGAATTACAAAAGCGAAAAAGCCAGAAACTTGGTATCGTCCTCAAAATTGAAACGCAGAAAGCTTTTACCAACCTTCCCCGTATCTTAGTTGCTGCTATGCGTTGTCCGCCTGTAGGAGTGATGGTGGCTCGAGGTGACATGGGAGTGGAACTGGGATTTGCTCGTATGGCGGAAGTGCAGGAAGAAATACTTTGGCTTTGCGAAGCAGCTCACTTACCAGTTATCTGGGCCACCCAAGTTCTGGAAAACCTCAACAAAAAAGGCCTCCCTTCTCGTGCAGAGGTAACCGATGCAGCCATGAGCAGCCGGGCGGAGTGTGTCATGCTGAACAAAGGCGAGCATGTAGTGGAAACGGTCCGTTTTCTTTGCGAAGTCCTACAACGTATGCAGGATCATCAGGAAAAGAAGCAGTCGCTACTGCGAAAATTAAGTATTTCTGAAGTGCATTAAACAATGTCATTGGAAAACAAGGTTTACTTGAAATGTCACCCCTGGAAATCACAATTCGGATCGCAGCGGGATTGTTTCTCACCTTGGTGAATGCGTTTTTCGTAGTTACCGAGTTTGCACTCACCCGCCTCAGGCAATTGGATAAATCCGAATTCCAAGACCACTCTCATCTCCGCTTGGCATGGAAAATGACTGAGCGACTGGAAATTTATCTAACCAGTTGCCAACTCGGGATCACCAGTAGTAGTATTTTGATGGGAGTTATAGCGGAACCGGGGGTTTCCTTTGTCCTGGAACCCCTTATTCTATTGATTGGTGTCCCGCCGGGATCCGTTCCGGTCATCTCAATTATTTCCGCAGTGGTTTTGATTAATCTGGTCCACAAAATTTGGGGTGAGCAAGCACCAACCTACCTGGGAGTGGAACGTCCGAAGGAGGTAGTTCGTTGGGCAGCTCCCATTCACTATTGGTGGACCCTATTAATGTATCCGATCATTATTGCAGGCGATGGATTGGCAAAAGGTACATTACGGTTGATAGGGGTAAAAATCCAAAGGTCCTGGGTTTCGGAAGTCGAAGGAGACCAATCGGATTCGAAGAAGGTCGGGTATGCCGAACTCCGCCGAACTATGGGAGAGGTCCTAAGCCGTGGTTCTTTAACCAAAGACCGGAAGAAAGAGGTTCTGCGTGCTCTGGAAATTGAAACAATTCCTGTCCAAACTATCATGACGCCAAGGAATGAGATAATAGCAGCATCCACTACAAAAACGTTTGAAGAAAATCTGCAATTGATGGCGGACAAACGCCGTTTCGCCCGAATTCCACTTATCGGTAATTCCTTGGAAGAATTTCTAGGGGTTTTGTATATCGCAGATGTCCTCCATCATTTGGAGGCTCTCCGTTCGGGTTCTCTCAGCCTTGCTGATTTAGCAACGACTCCGATGACGGTTTCCGCAGATCTTCCGGTCAGTAAACTCATCGACTGGTTTCAAACCAATAAACAGGAACTTGCTTTAGTGGAAGAGAATGGCAAGGTCGTTGGCTTGGTAACCATTACTGAGGCACTTGAAGCCATTGCCGGTGAAGTGGAAGACCCGTTTGATCAGGAATTGTTAAATACCTAATCAGACTTAACTTTTTATAAACTTACGAGAGGAGTGTTTCGCATGGAAATTCTGTTTAAAGAGAATATTCAAAAACTTTCAGAAACCCGTCAACCAAATTGTGTATCTCTATATTTTCCCACAGAACAAACCGGCCGAGAAATTCGCCAAGGCCCAATTCGATTGAAGAACCTGCTCAAACAAGCAGAGGAACATTTGCAAAAACAGAATGTAAGCAGTGACAAGATTCGTTCCCTGCTCCAACCTGCAGAGCAGTTAGTGGAAGATGTGGACTTTTGGCAACATCAAAGTAGTGGGTTAGCGCTGTTTTTGGCAACAAACCAGTTCCTATATTTCCGTCTGCCTCTTGAGTTTCCGGAATTGGTGGTTGTCACCGACCACTTTCACATCAAGCCGCTATTTCAATTGGTATCGAATGATGGAAAGTTTTTCGTTTTGGCCTTGAGTCAGAATCAAATACGCTTCTTACAAGGAACCCGGCAAAGCATTAGTGAGCTAGATGGCGCCGGAGTGCGTGTTAGTCTGGCGGAAGCCCTCAAGTATGATGACCCTGAGGTCTCTCTCCAGTTCCGCCAAGGAGGTGCCGAAGCGGGGGAGGGGCGAGCTGCTATATTTCACGGCCACGGGGCCGGCGAGGACGAGCAAAAAAACCGCCTACTGCGTTATTTTCAGCAGATCAACAACGGTTTGCAGGGCTTACTTGCCACAGAAAAGGCTCCTCTGATTTTAGCAGGTGTGGATTACTATTTTCCAATCTATCGCGAGGCCAACAGTTACAACTATCTTCTCGAGGAAGGCATTGAAGGTAATCCCGAACATTTAGATGCCAAGGAACTTCACACTCGAGCTTGGCAATTAGTAGAGCCGGTTTTCCAGAAAAAGGTGGAGGAAGCGAAGGAAAATTACCAGCTAGCTCTTAGTAAGAACCAAGCTTCGTCAGATTTAAAACAAGTAGTTCGAGCCGCCCAGCAAGGACGTGTCGACACCTTGTTTGTGGCCAGGGAGCAAAACCAATGGGGTGCGTTGGATCCCAATCAAAACTCCATTCACGTCCATGACTCTCAGCAGCCAGGGGATGAAGATCTACTTGATTACGCAGCCTCGCAAACATTTTCAACCGGAGGAGTGGTTTATGTCTTGGATCAGGAAATGATTCCCGACAAGGGAATGGTAGCTGCCATTTTTCGCTATTAATCTCACAACTTCGTGACTCTTGCATCCCGGTTTGGGCAAAAACAACTGGTACACCTCCTATGAATTTTCACAAATTCTTCCTCCGCTTCATGCTCGCATCCTTAGTGGTGACTGCTCTCATTGGGGTCATCGTGGTGCTTTTTCAATTGGATGAGTTCGGTTTACGAGCACTAGCTACCGGGATTGCAACCACAGCAGCTTCAGGCTTAATGGTCCGGCTTTCGGTCATCCAAAACAAAAGTAAAACCAAACCGGCAGGGATCGTTGGCATGGCGGTCGTTGTCTTGACCTTCATCCTTGTAATCCCGTTGATTTGGTGGCAGCCGGAAGGAGGCATGGCTAGGGAAATCCATGATAACTTGTGGATGATGGCCGCCTGGATTTTTCTTGCCGGTTTAGGTGCAACTTGTTGTTTGCTTATACGACAGTTTCATGAACTTCGAATGGCATCCCTTTTTGGCTTGGCAATTTCATTAGTAGCATTCATTCAACTCGCCTTAGGAACTTGGCTACCGGATCCGGATAGCCCTGAGTCTAGTTCTCTAAATGGAGATGAACGCTGGTTTCAGGCTGCTTTAGCAACTACGTTTTTCGGGGTTGTAGCTGCAGCTTGTGTTCCAAGAGTTCAGCTTCGTTACTGGCCAAGCTTAGGTATTTTTGCAGCAATTGTGGCGTGGGGGTTTACTACCTATGCGGTATTTTGGCAAACATCGCAAAATGTCGGTGAAACTGTAGTTGCCATCAGTACCAGTATTGCAGTTTTAGCCGCGTACATTAACCTGATACTTTTCATCCCCCTATCCCCTGAGTCAGAATGGGTGCGCATTCTAGCTCTGTGTACAGCCTTATT
>CAZPPD010000048.1:0-14040 GCA_964588185.1 uncultured Alcaligenaceae bacterium
CCAACGCAGCAGAATTCTTGCAATCCTTGCGCCCTAAGTTGTTGGAAAGCCTTTCGAATCACCTGCATTTTGCCCCGGAAAAACGCCGATGCTTAAGGCTTCCCTCAGACAAGCCCGTCTTAACTGTGCCGATACTTCCGGACCTTAAAGTCGCCCCACCCATTTCCGCTACTATCGTCGATCTCTCTCTTCGAGGAGCACGAATTCAATTCCAGGAAAAACCAACGTTCAAGCACTTTTACCTGGCGTTCGATCCCACCTTGGATCAATTAGGCCAAGCTTTCTTTGCCAAAATCAAGTGGACCGAGCCCATCGAAAAGGGAATTATTGCTGGGGTTTCGTTGTTCTAATCCTATTTAGGCCGGGTCTCCAGTAGTAGTAGTAGGACGAGCCTGGAGACTCGTCCTACTACTACCTGTCCAGGAGACCTGACCTACCGGTTTATCCTTCCAGAGTTCTTGTTGGTATGTCCCCACAAATGGGAGAGCTATTTTGAGGTCCTATCGGGGTAAGAGAATATAATCCGCATCTTCCAGATCCAAGGAGAAGTGGAGATTCCCTTTCTCAAACCGGCTCGGCAGTGTTTTTTGCCGGCAAACCGAGCGAACCTGTTTGGGGGCCTTAGCCATGGGAACGATGATTTGGAGATCTTTCTGTCGCCGGTTGGTCCAGTTGATGGCGGTTACCAAGGTTCCCTTCTGACTGTCGAGAACGATTAGTTCCACTCCGGGAACGTTGCAATGAGGTTTATTGCGATCAGGACCGGCATTAACTCCCAGGAGAACCAATTCCTTGGTCGCCGGGGAAAAGTCTTCGGGATTATACGAGTTTGTTCGGCCGCCCCGGGCGAAGGGAACCGGTTTCACTCCGGTCTTCATCCAGGTGATTCCCGGGCACGTGCCAATGGCGATTGCTTTGCCTTTGCCCAAGGTGTGGATAGTAACAGCACCCCCGCCGGTTTGCCATTCTCCTAATACTTTTGCCGAGGTCGGGCTCAGTTCTTGCCGCATGCCCATTGCGGGTATTGTTGTTTTCGCCAAGGAAAAAGTGTCTATTGGCTGTGCTAAGGGTAACTCCAGGAGCGTTCTCGTTCGCACCAGGTTCTTGCGAAGGGGAGCATTCTTGAGTCCCAAGAGGTTCAGCATTTGGGGATTGGGTTCACCAAATTGATTGCGGTGGCCGATCCCGGCGGAAGCGTAGAGAATACCGCCCTGCTTTACCCAGGCATCCAGCTTCTTTACCGCCCGAGTGTCAATCCATTCCCCGGCGAAATACACCACGTCATAATTCTTTAAGGCACCTCCTTCGACAATATCTTCCTCGGTGATTAGTTCGGCGGGATAGTGGTATTGTTGCAGGGCCAAATACAGCATTTGCTGTTCTTTGCGGCATAGGTTTTGGTTGATCTTTGCGGGTGCATTCTTGCAACGGCGGGCAAACGGATCTTGGTTTTTGTCTATCTGCAGATGCGATTCATTGAAATCGGTCGCACGGCCGGTGATCAGAGCAATCCGGGATTTGCGAACCTTGCCGCCGTGTTGGATTACTTCGGCTGCTGCCGTGTCATAAATAGCTTCGGAAAGCGTGCGGAAAGTATCCCGGTAAGACCAACTGACGTAGTTTTCCGTGAAGTTCTCTGCGGGAGCTACCCAAAAGTTATCGATGTGAGCAGCACCATTTCCAACCGCCGCGAAAATGTTGCGGCGGAGGTATTCCGGTTCCTGACCGGGAGCATGCGGCATGGCGTAGTAATGTATGGGGATGTTGTGATACCTGGCTCCGCAGCGGACTTGGGCCAGTTGAAAGGATATGATTTGGGGTACTTCGGGAACGCTGAAAATATAATCCTCCGTCCAGTACATGCTCATGCCTTTGTGCTTAAACAGATCCACCCATTGGTAGAGGGAGCCGTAATAGAGGACGCCGTGGTGCGGGGAGAAATTGGCACCGGTGAGGACCGCCTCGCCCATGAGCTTCTTGGTGAATTCGGTTTTCGCTCGGTAGGCTGCAAAGCGTTGCTCCTCGTTAAACTTGGCGGAATACCACACCAGCCGTGGATTTCCGGACTTGGCCAGAGTTGCTTTCGCCGGGTCGACCCCTAGCTCTTTGCGGCTGATTTTTTGCTGTTGCAGCCAAGTGCGAAACTCTTGGTTTAACTCCGGGCTTTGGTAATTGATCCGACCCAAGCTGATCTCGTCGCCAAAACTCATGATGCGGAATTTGCTCTTGTCGGGGTAGCGTTTGGCGACCGCCCGGATCTGCTGTTCGTTGTTAGCATGAGTATGCATTTGGTCACGGTGGACGGGATGATATTGTCCCGGAAGAAGCGTGTTGTAACCCAAAGCGGCTTTTAACTCCGGGATCCAATCTTCTTTGCCGCGAAAGGCACCGTAAAAAAGGATTTTCTTCGGTTTCTTCCCCTTGTTCGCTCGCCGCCATTTTTTGCTCGCTGCGATGATTTCCCGGGCGTGCTGCTCACTGGGTCTGACGACGGCATCCTGTTTCCAGGTAATCTCCAAGGGGACCGAGGCAGCTTGGCCGTTCCGGATGGTAAAGTCTCCGCAGATGTCTTTCCCCTGGGCATCGCGGGAGAATTGGACGGCAATCTTTTCTGCGCCGGGGAGACTCAAGAATAGACCCTCATCGTGCACCAGCCGGCAGAAGGGACCGATATTTACCCAGGAACTCCATTGACCCGCTGGGACAGGATTTTCCGGAATCTTCGTGGAGGCACCACCATACTGCGGTTGGAAATGGCCGGTTCGGCGCACGGTTAACTGAGCCGCTTGGTCAGAAGCGTTTTTGAACCGCAAGTATAAGCGTGTGGCCGCCAAAGCTTCAAACGAGAACGGGCTGCCTACTTTGTAGGGTTTGAATCCTTGGTAAGTATCCTTTGGTTCCGTGGTGAGGATGATGCAATCGACATAGCGGTTGCCGCCCGGTGTTCCATTTGCCACGGTTCGGAGGTGGATTTCTGCTGGGCCTTTTTGCAGAGCAACCATTTTCTTGGGTGCTTCGGCGGCGTCATGGTCAACTCCCCATGGCCACCAAAGTTCATCGCTGACCCCGCTAAAGCTCCACAAGCGGTCAGTGCCATTCTTCCCATAGAGGTGGGAGAAGACTTTCTTCCCATTCTGGAAAATGTCAATCTGATGAAGGTAGTGAAAATAGGGAGGAGCCTGATATTTGCTCCAAACGCGATACTTATTGGCTTTGGTGACTTGGATTTTTTGGATGGCCACGGAACCAACACTATTGGCCGGAGCCCCCAAACAGCCTCCATGGGTCATCCACATGCCGCCGTAGGTATGACTGCCATAGCTGTCATTTTGGTGAGTAACCTTCCAGCCTTTGTCATCCTTCGAGTGGAAGGCTTCGCCTTCGGCTACGATGATTTCCGGCTGGGCATAGATTGGTGTAAGGAAAAGCAATCCAAACAAAATGGCGAGTGAAAGCTTCATGGCCTCCCCTGATTATCGTATTTTCTGAATGCGGCAATATGTCTGTTTGTAGCATGGAACAGAAGGATATTTCCACAAATTAAAGGTCAAAAGGAGACAATGTTTGGATTCAGACTTCAGGGCCAATGGAGGCCGATAAATGCCATTACGTTCCATGCCGCCGTTAACAAAGGGTTTTTTTCAGAACAAACGGATTTTCACAGAACCAATCGAAAGAGTTCAATTTGCCGGTTGGGCAACGTTAGCGGGATTGTTTTTCAAATTCTTCTAATACCAAACCTTGTCCATCGAATAAGAAAACAGATAATTAACTCTTGGAATCTTTATATAGCCTTAAACTGATAACTATCGGCAACCTAACTCTTGGAGAGATTAAAGACCACTCTCCCTGCTTCGCCGTGTGCCCCTTTACCATGAGGGAAGGATGAAAATTAAAGTCGGCGATTGGATTAGTCGCAAATGGTTCAACCTGGTTCATAAAAACAATCTCATCTATAACACCTGCTGGGAAGACCCCCGCCTTGACCGGCAAGCTCTGGACTTGGGTCCGGAAGATACCGTGATGGTTATCACTTCCGCAGGATGCAATGTGTTGGACTATGCCCTGCAGGAGCCAAAGCATATCTATGCCGTGGATATGAATCCCCGGCAAAATGCACTGCTCGAGTTGAAGATCGCCGGGATTCGCAATCTGGATTTTGAAACGTTCTTCCAGATGTTCGGACGGGGCAAACTTCCCGAATGTGAATCCGTTTATAATCTCCAGTTAAGGCATTCCCTGTCGCCGACCTCGCGGAAATACTGGGATAAACATATCAAGAGCTTTTCGGGCCGGGGCCGGCGAAAGTCTTTTTACTTCCGGGGAACATCCGGAACGCTGGCGTGGTTGATTAATGCTTACATAGACAAGGTAGCCCGAGTTCGTTCTACTATAGATGAGTTGTTTGCCGCCCGCACCTTAGAGGAGCAACAGAAGATCTACCACGGCCGGTTATCGCGAGTATTCTGGACCAAGTTTTTGCGCTGGGCAATGGACCGCGATGCGACACTTTCCTTTTTGGGAGTGCCCCGGGCGCAGCGAAAGCAGATCGAGAAAACCTATCCCGGCGGCATTGTGAAGTTTATTGAGGACAACATCGAGCAGGTATTTACTTCCTTACCTTTGCACGACAATTATTTTTGGCGGGTTTATCTTAAAGGCGAATACGATTACGATTGCTGCCCGGAATATTTGAAGGAAGAGAATTTCCACCGCTTGAAGAACGGACTGGTGGACCGGGTTTCGACACGCACCTCCTCGATTTTGGATTTCTTGTATCAGCACCCCGGGAAAATATCGCGCTTTGTATTGTTGGACCACATGGACAGGCTAACCACAATTCACCATTCTCTGTTGGAAGAACAATGGCAAGCCCTCATCGAGAAAGCCGCACCGGAAACCCGGATTTTATGGCGGAGCGGCGGATTAATGGTGGATTATATTGATCCTATCCCCGTGGAGATCAACGGGCAGAGTTTGAAACTGGGCGAAGTCTTAACCTACCGGCAAGACCTGGCGGAGAAACTTCATTCCCGGGATCGAGTTCACACTTATGGGAGCTTTTATATTGCGGATTTGACCCCGCCTTGTGTTCTTACCGCGTAGCTTAATCTCGAAATATGCCGATTGATTCAAAACCAACTATTTCACCTATTTCATGTCATTTGCTTCCGATCTGAAAGTTCTTTATCACCTGGTTTTCTCCCCAATCAAAGGAAAAACCCACGCCGAGCGACTGGAGAGTTTCTATTCCGGACAGGCCGGTGCTTACGATTCCTTTCGAGCCCGGTTGCTGAAAGGCCGCCAAGAATTGTGGGAATCCATTCCAATCAACCAAGGAGACATCCTCATTGATTTCGGGGGCGGTACCGGAGCTAACCTGGAAAATCTTGGGGATCGGATCAAGCAGCTTGGGAAAATTTACTTGGTGGATCTTTCGTCCTCCCTTTTGCAAGTAGCTCAAGAACGGGTCCGGCAGCGTGGCTGGGACAACGTGGAAACGGTCGAAGCCGATGTTACCAAGTATGTGCCGCCGGAAAAACAAGTGGATCTCATCACCTTTTCCTACTCGTTAACGATGATCCCGGATTGGTTCGCGGCCATCGATCAAGCCTACCGGTTGCTCAAGCCGGGTGGCCACATTGCCGTGGTCGATTTCTATGTCTCCCGCAAATATCCTTCTAATGGGCATACGAAGCATTCTTGGTTTACCCGGTCGTTCTGGCCGGTCTGGTTTTCCTCGGATAATGTCTTCCCCAATCCGGATCATGTGCCGTACTTGCAAAATCGCTTTGAGGTTCAACACTTCTCCGAGCATATGAACCGCATGCCGTACATGTTATTTCTGAAAGCTCCGTACTATCTGTTCCTGGGGAAAAAGCCGGATCAAAATCCTTAAGATTTGTGCCTACATTTCAATTTCGGATATAATCCAACTCAAAACACAGCCCTAACAACTTTTGGATCTAAAATGAAATTTGCAATTGTTATCCCCGACGGGTGTGCCGACGAACCTCAAGAGTCTTTAGGTGGGAAAACTCCTCTTCAGGCTGCCAATACGCCAAACATGGACCGGATAGTTCAAGGAGGAGTGTGTGGCCTTACCAACAACGTTCCGGATACTCTCAATCCGGCCAGTGATGTTGCGCCCCTGAGCTTGTTTGGCTATGACCCGCTGGTCGTCTACACCGGGAGAGCTCCCTTGGAATGTGCAGCGATGGGGTTAAAGCTTGGGCCCAATGACTGGGCAATCCGCTGCAATCTTGTAACAGTGGAAGACGGCAAAATGAAAGACTTCACCGCCGGGCACATCTCCAGTGAGGATGGACAAGCTTTGATTGCTACGCTCGAAAAAAATCTCGGTGGAGCTTTCCAAGCAGATGGAACGAATGCAGTCTTAGAGTTTCATGCCGGGGTCAGTTATCGCAATATTCTTCTCTATCGCAGCCAAGGTCCGGCTTCTTTTACCAGCGAAACCAAGACTCAAGCTCCTCATGATGTTCCCGACCAACCCATCGCCGGCCATCTCCCTAAGGGGCCGGGAAGTCAGATACTGAATGATCTGATGAATGAAAGCCGGACCATTTTTTCCGACCATCCCACCAATGTTGCCCGAAAAGGACGCAACGAAAAGCCGGCCACTCAGGTTTGGCTTTGGGGTCAGGGAAGAGCCCCGCAACTGAAGCCCTTCTCGGAGGTTTTCAAAAAAGACGGGGCCATAATCAGCGCTGTAGACCTGGTTCGTGGTGTGGGCGTCCTGGTGGGTTGGAAACGGATTGATGTTCCCGGGACCACGGGTTATCTGGATACCGATTACGCAGCCAAGGGTAGATACGGCATCGAAGCTCTGAAAAATCATGACCTGGTTTGCGTCCATGTCGAAGCTCCGGATGAAGCTTCGCACGAAGGCTTAACCGACGGCAAGGTTAAAGCATTGGAAGAAATCGATCAGCATATTGTTGGGCCACTCCTGGAGGCGCTGCCAAAGCACGGCGATTGGCGAATGTTGGTTTCGCCGGATCACCGCACTACTCTGAGCACCCGGGCTCATGCTTATGGTGCTGTTCCCTTTGCAGTGATGGGAACCGGTATCGAATCAAAAGGCCAAAAAGCTTACGATGAAGTAGTAGCGGCAGCCGGTCCGCAGCAATTTGACAAAGGTCATGAACTGATGACCTGGTTCTTAGGATAACGCGAATATCAATCCCAGCGGGTTTTTCCCGACAGGAGACTTAACCCATGAAAATACGGCTTTTTACTTTTCTCATCCTCGGGCTTTCAGCTCTGCCGTTGTCCGCTCAGCAAAAAGCCCCGCAACTAATCTATCATGGCCATTCCTTCTTTGAGGTACGGTCCAGCAAAGGCACCACCTTAGTCATGGATCCGCATAAGATGATAGATTCTTATGGCATCGTCAAAGGCCTGAAAGCCGATGTGGCGACCCTTAGCCATCCCCACAATGACCATACTCAGATCACCGCACTGGAAAATCCCAAGGAAGTGAAAGTAATCCCGGGATTCAAAGGGGGAGGCAGGACTGCCGATTGGAATATCGTGGACATGAAGTTCAAAGACATGCGAATCCGGTCCGTCGGAGTTTACCACGATGAATCCAAAGGGCTGGAACGGGGAATAAACACGGTGTTTATTGTCGAGGTGGATGGCTGGACAATCTGCCACCTTGGGGACTTGGGACACACATTAACCAAAAAGCAGATCAAGAAGATCGGTAAGATTGATGTGTTGATGATTCCCATTGGCGGAATTTATACGATCAACGGCTCGGATGCCAAAAAGGTTGTTAAACAACTCAAGCCCAAGGAGTTCATTTTACCTATTCACTACGGCACTCCGGCATTCACGGGGCTGTTGGATGAGGAAGAATTCCTGGATGGAAATCCGCACAAGGTAGTACGAGTCAAAGACAACCGCCTTCTGCTCAACCGCAGTGCCAACCGGCCTCGTCCCTTGGTATTGATGCTGCACTACTGGCCGCGGAATAAACTCAAGAGAGAGTCTGATTAATCCTGTGTAGGCTAGTGGGTCTGCCCGGCAAACAAAACGGAGGGAGAAGGAAGAAGCTGATCCTGTCCGCTTTGAGATACTGGCAGGTTTGTTGGCGGGTTTTGGTACAGATCACAAGACCGGGTTAACATTCTGATTCTTTTGTTTGCCGCCTTGGTTTTCCCGGAAGCCATTTCTTTGGTCAGAAGGGATAGCTCCGCAAACAAATAAGCCCGCTGGTCATTGCCTTGTCCGGCAGCTATTGTTTTCCGCAACCAAGCTTCCCATCCCACAATCCCGGCAAGAAGTTGGAAATGCCAACTTGGCCAATGCTTTTTCCCGTAGGTCAGCAGGGAATGCCGGGTCACGACTCTTAAAGTGGCTGGAACCTGGCGCTGGTGCAGAGGGTGATGATGGAAGGCAAAGATATTGGGGTTAAACAGAACCGACCATCCCAAACTCTTTGCCCGGCGGCACAAGTCGACATCTTCGTAATAGAGAAAGAAATCCGGGTCTAGTCCGTCCAGCTGATCCAGGCAATCCCGCCGCAGCAACATGCAACAACCGGTGACCCAATCCACTTCCGAGGGGCGGTCCTTGGATAACTGGCGGTACTTCCTCCGAGATCGAGAAACCAACAAACCTCGCAAGGTCCTGGCCAAGGTTGGGAAGAAACCAGCGGAATGTTGGACAGTGCCATCGGAGTTCCTTAGACCCAAGCCGACGATACCAACCTCCGGATGTTCCCTTTTCAAGCGCTGGGTGTACTCCAAGACCTGATCCAGAAAATTAGGCGGCAAGGTCATATCCGGGTTCAATAAGAGGAGCCATTCTCCTTGGCTGAGGCGAGAGCCTTCGTTGACTGCCCTGGCAAAGCCCCGATTTCGTCCCCAGCGGCGCAAGGATAACCCGGGACAGCGTCTTAATTTAGGGACCAAAGGATGGCGGGGGGAATGGTTGTCCACTATGAGAATTTCGCTTTTCCGGGTGCGGATAGCATGGGAGGATCGGAGCTGCTTGACCAACCCGGCGGTATTCTCCCACTGGCGATAATTTACGATGACCACCGAAAGTTGGGGATTCCTGGTAAAGGTAGAAATTCCAAGTGGTTGTTGCGATCGAGTTGAGCGGAGTCGAAGAGCCGATGCCATGGGATCCTTCCCTCTGGGGCAGCAATGTGGAATATGGATTTCAACCAATATAGACAAGTTTGCTTAAGAAAAGCAATGCCGGACTTTTGGATGAAAGTCTCGAAATGTTGAATTTTAAAAATAGGAAAAGATGCCGATTTTGTTTGGTAATCTGGGTGGATTTTATATAAAGAATTGGATGAAACCATGCTGAGTAAAAATAGGCAATGATTGCCTATTTCTTGGATGTTTTCTAAGGTTTTTCCCCACAATATTGGATTAGGTCTCTTTCCTAGCCTAAAATTTAGAGATAGCTTCTACTCTTAATCCCACCCAGATTAATTCTATTGTTTCTGTTTTCTTATTCCTTGGAATATGCTTAAGGACTAACACCTGTGAAAAAGTTATTGTTAGGTCTCCTGGTTTTGGGAGCCGGCATGGCCGGGCTGGGTTATTGGTTTTTTTCACCTCACGGGGCGAAAATCGACAAGGAGATTTTCACCTTTACCCAAGCAGAAAAAGGGCCGGTGGTGGAAACGGTAAGTGCCTCCGGCATGCTCCAACCGAAAAATATCGTCGTCATCGGCAGCGATGTACCCGGACGAGTCGTGAAAATCCTCGCCAAGGTCAATGATGTCGTCCACGAAGGCCAACCCCTTATTCTTTTGGATGGCCGCATGGCCAAACTGAATTTGGAAAAGGCCCATGCAGGATTAAAAACGGCAGGAGCATTCGTCGAGCAGGCCAGGGCTTCCGAAAAGGCAGCGCAAATTTCTTTGACCTACCAGGATGATCTGCAGAACAAAGTGGGGCTGCGGTCGGAATTGGAAAAAGCCCGGGCAGAATTAGTGGCGGCCAAGGCGGGTGTCCAAGTTGCCAAAGCAAAATATCAGGAAGCCCAAACTGCCGTCAAACAAGCAGACCTGGGATTCGAGTTCACCAGGATCAACGTACCCCGAAACCTTTCGTCGGAAATCGATACGGAATCTCAGAAAGAGTTTCTGATCCTGGAGAAGAATGTCAAAATCGGCCAGTTGGTTGGACCTTCTTTTCCTTCACCGCTTTTCACATTGGCCGGAAATCTCAGCAAAATGGAAATCCATGCCCAAGTGGTTGAAGGAGACATCGGCAAAATTCAAATCGATCAGAAAGCTCTTTTTACCATTAGTTCTTATGTTGAAACCGATCGGAAATTCCTCGGAGTTGTCCGGGAAATTCGGCCGCTGCCAACCAATGTTCGCGGAGCGGTCTATTACAACGTGATGGTCGATACCATCAACGAAAAGTACGACAGTGACGAATGGCGTATGCGTCCGGGAATGACCACATCGGTTGATATCATCCTTCGCAAAAAAGAAGATGCCTGGAAAGTTCCTCTCTCCGCATTGAATTTTCAGATGGAAGAGGCTTACCAGTCTGAAGAAGCCAAACAGCGGATAAACACTTGGAAAGCCAGGCCGGATAAAAACGATTGGCGGCCGATTTGGATCTGGCAGGCGCTACAGCAACGGGTATGGCCTATCTTGGTTCGGCTGACCAATTCCGAGAAGGACCTTACCGGGATCCAAGACGGGGTATATCACGAAGTCTTAGAGTGGGATGAGAGCGTAAATCCCGATGACATCGAATCGTTCCGGTTCATTAATTCCGCTCCCCCGGCTGAGCAAAAAGGGTTTCTGGAACGACCTGCCGGATTGAAATTATCCTAGCCATTCCCTCCATTCAAAGGAATTCAACTGTGGGAAGCATCATTGAATTGGATGAAGTCTACAAAATCTATGACACCGGGGAAGTGAAAGTTCACGCCCTCAACGGCGTTTCCCTGAGCATCCAAAAAGGTGAATATGTCGCCATCGTCGGCACCAGCGGCTCCGGAAAGTCCACCATGATGAACTTAATTGGCTGTTTGGACCGCCCGACTTCCGGCAATTATTGGCTGGATGGAGAATTGACCAGTCGAGTAGGCCGCAAAGAACTGGCGAAAATCCGCAATCGCAAACTGGGCTTTGTCTTTCAAGGATTTAATCTCCTCAAGCGGCAAACCGCTGTGGAGAATGTCGAATTGCCATTAATTTACTCCGGCATTCCGCCTCGGAAACGCCGCGAGCGGGCCATGGAAATGCTGGAGCTGGTCGGGTTGGATAATCGTGCCAACCACCTGCCCAATCAACTGTCCGGTGGCCAGCAACAACGGGTTGCCATTGCTAGGGCGTTGGCCAATCGGCCGCAAATACTCCTAGCGGACGAACCGACCGGAAATCTTGATAGTAAAACCAGCCGTGAAATCATGGCTGAATTTGATCGGCTCAACCGGGAGCTGGGCCAAACAATTGTTTTGGTTACCCATGACCCGGACGTCGCGGAACGCGGAAATCGCCGCATTACCATGAAGGACGGATTGGTTGCCGAGGATCTGGTTCAAAATAAACCCGGCGAAATAGATTGGAGTTTGAGTCGCGACGAAGTGCTCCATGGAGTTACGGTGGTTTCTTCCAGTGATTTGCTTGCTGAGGGAAGGAAATGAGTTTATTGTCTGCCCTTCGGGTAGCCCTGGGGGCTCTCTTAAATCATAAAGGCCGTTCTGCCTTGACCAGCCTGGGAATTGTTATCGGCGTGGCAGCGGTAATCGCCATGGTCTCTTCCGGAGAAAGTGCCCGCCGGAAGTTGGATCAGCGTCTGAATAATGTCGGCAAGAATTTAATTCTTATCCGAGCTGGAGCACATACCGATAACGGGGCTTTAGCAGATGTCAAGCCGCTGTCCCAATCCAATGCCGATGCGGTACGCAGCCAACTGAGCCATCTCCTAACCGGGGTGGCCGAAGTGCAAATAACGCGAGGAATCGCTTCCACCCGCACCCACAATCACCCAACCACCATCGTGGGTACCTCTCCGGACATGAAAGAAGTCCGTTCCTGGCAAATTCAATATGGGCGTTTTTTCAGCGATGTGGATGTCAAGAAGCGGTCTCCCGTGTGCGTCATCGGCAAAACCGCCCGGGAAAAACTATTTCCCGATACCCCGAATCCTTGCGGCCGAACCATCCGCGTGGACAAGGCTTATCTAAAGATCATAGGCGTCTTGCATCCCAAAGGACTTTCTCCGATTGGCGGAGATCAAGACGACCAGATCTTTACCCACCTATCGACGTTGCAAAGAAACCTGGTGGGAGAAGAAAGCATAAATATCATTCTGACATCCGTAAAATCCGAAGCTATGCTGGACCCGGCCAAGAAGCAAATCTATCGGGTTCTTCGCGAACAGCGCCGCGTAAAAGAAGGAGATGAGGACTTTGATGTCAGCAGCGTCAAAGAAATGGCGGAGCTGGCAATCATCATGACCCGGACCATGCACTTTCTCATTGGGATAATTGCTTCGATATCCCTGGTGGTGGGCGGAATCGGCATCATGAACATTATGCTGGTTTCGGTGACTGAACGAACGCGCGAGATCGGTATTCGCATGGCAGTGGGGGCATCGAGTTATGATGTATTGACTCAATTCCTGATTGAAGCGATCGTTCTTTCCCTGATTGGCGGAATTATCGGCATCATTTTGGGAATAGGCGGAGCGGTAATCGTAGCCCAGTTTATTGGCTGGCCGGTCTACATCAATCCGCATACGATATTGTTGGCGTTCGGCATTAGCGGCGGGGTTGGCATATTTTTTGGCTACTATCCGGCGTTAAAAGCTTCCCGGCTGGATCCGATTGATGCATTGCGGTTCGAATAATAGTCATGGCCTCCGAAACGAACTCTTCTTCTGATCCTTTACGCAACCGCCCGGTCTTGCGATTTCTGCGCAATTGGAAACTCCGCCATCAACATCCCTTTAATTTCTGGATTCACCTCTTGGGCATACCCATGGCCTTTGGGGGGATTATAACCTTGTTTGTTTTGCCTTGGTCGCAATGGTATTGGGGAGTGGGTGCTTTCGTTCTCGGTTATTTACTGCAATATATTGGCCACATAGTGGAAGGAAATGATCTAGGGGAATGGGCTGGGATCAAGAAGATGTTGGGAATGCCATATGTCAGCATTTCACCTCGGTATGAAAAGCAGGCCAGGAACTAGGATGTGACGGCCACTCATGAGCCGCCACTCCAGAAATTTGTTTGATTTACCAACCTGCAAGGTGTTCCTGAATCTGTTCGTTATGGTCTTTCTCTTCAGTTTCTTTCGGGGATTCTTTTTCCTCCGGTTCGGCCTTGCGAAGGCTAATCAAACCGGCTGCACAATTGATCGCGGTTACCAGACTCACTAAACCCGCCACTCCCCAAATGGTTGCGTTTAATGGCAGGTGAATAGATTCTTCTCCCTGGTCAAAAACAATTGCGGTGGCTCCAACCGCCATTCCAATCACTGAAATGGGAACCAACAAGCCAATTATACCCAACATGACCGCCCGCGTACTTTCTGTGCCGCTGCGGGCAATTTCAATATCGGGAAGAGGATGGCCTAATTCCAATGCCTTGAGGCGTTCTTGGTGAGAGAGTTCCCGGTCCTTGCGTTTCTTCAGGTAATCAATCCAGGAAAGCAAGGCAATTCCGCCAAAGAAAGCAAGTGTACCCAATGCTGCCGCCAACCCAGTTGTTTCAGTCATCTCGAACCCCTAGAGTATGATGTTATCTTTGTTAGTTACTTCGTTTTATTTTCCGGGAAATTTTGCCAATTTCTACACAATCCCATTTAAGCCAACCTGATTACTCAAAATTTCGGTGGTGATTATACCATGCGAAAAGTTTATCCCAATTACCCAAAGTTTGATAAATCCCCTTTTTCGGAAGCTCCCTTGGTAATATCCCAAGTTAATTTAACCAATTAGACCGGTTCTGCCGATCTGATCAATAATGCAAGACGCCCGGATTGTATTAGAGCATTCCTCAAGGCGGTGTGGCGAGAAAGAG
>CAZPPD010000049.1:0-13952 GCA_964588185.1 uncultured Alcaligenaceae bacterium
AATTTTCACGCCGGGTTGGTTGTACTGAATGGCGTTGTGGAGAAGATTGGTGAGGATCTCACGCTGCTTTTAAGGATCGGTTTTGATGCGAGTGGGATTCTCCTGATGAAGATTCAGCGTTAGGTTCCGGATTTCCGCCAAAGGACGGACCAAGTTGGCACATTGATTGGCTACCTGATTTACGTCGACTTCTTCCTTGTGGAGATGGTCTGCTCCGGAATCCAACTTGGCCAACGCCAGCAAGCGTTCGACCAAGCGGGACATCTGCTGAGCGGTGGTTCGGCATTCTTCGAGAAGTTCCTGGAATTCCTCGGAAGAGCGAGGTTTTCGCAAGGCTACATCCATGGTCGCGAGCATGGCGGCCAAGGGAGTCCGTAATTCGTGGGAAATATCCGCCGCGGCTTGTTTTTCTCGCTGGAATGCCCGTTGCAGTTTCTCCAGGGTGAACTTCATCTCGTCGGCGATGGGCCTCAATTCCTGGGGAAGTTTTCCCGAATCCTGAGGTAATCGCAGATTTTTTTCTGATACTTCACTTACTGCGGTGGAAAGCCGGCGGACCGGCGACAATCCCAAATGGACCAACCAGCAGATTCCCAATACTGCTGCCAGAAAAATACCGCCGCTTATCAGGAGCAATTTTTTTCGCAATGAGGCCAGGCTATTGCGGGAATCTTTTTTCAGATCTGCGAGTTGTTGATGCAGATTCTTTTGGAAACTGGCCAAGGTTTCCTTTAGATCCGAAATATCGGCGGCTCCTTGAATGAATAGAGTAGCCCATTCCGGTTCTGATCCCGGAGAGGGCCGAAACATTCGTTTGGGCGGTCTTTTCCCCATGGACCTTGAAGAAGAATCCTTTGATCTTCCGGCAGGATGCTTTGCTGAATGGTTCGGTTCTGGCTTTTCGGTTTTGTTTCCCCTTTCGGAGGAAGAACTACCGGAATGATGGTTGCTTGATCTGTCCGGATGTTTCCTGTCTCCCCATCTGGGGTGTGGGCCTGACGAATGATCGTGGTCTCTGTCCCGATTACTTTTCGAAGATTTCGGCTTGGAAAACTTGGGGAAGAAAATTCGGTAACGTTTTACTTTCAGAATCACCCGGCGCACTTGGAGATCCGGCTTGATATTTATTGTGTCGTACTTCCAGGCAATCAGTTGTTTTCGATTGAAAAAGCGCTGATCAATTTTGCTATCGAAAGGTAAATAATAGTCACCAAGTGACGGGGATCTCCATTCGTTTTCGCCGATCGTGTTGATCTGGTAGAACCGAGCCACCTGGCCGCCGGGTTCGGAAAGCAACACTAACTCCTTTACATCCGGTGTGGCATAACTGCGGACGTACATCCAAAAAGTGGAAAACGAAAAGCGGCAGCGGAAGCCTTGGACTATCCAAGAGGGCATGGAAAGGTAACCGTGAGGTGCAGTGGCTGCGGCCAACGAACCTAGCGGAGCCAAACCTGGGACGATCATGTTCGGTTTTTTGCGGCGAACCTCGATTTCCACCAGACTGGCAAGTCTGCGGACATCATACAGAAGGGCATCATCCAATTTCTTCTGTTCCATCCGGCAACGCTCATCATGTTTTGATTGGTAGAGTTGGCGGAGGGTTTTATGTTTTTCCTCCAAGCTGGCCCGGGCGGTTTGGTAAACCAAGCCAAATACCGTACCCAAGGATAGGATCAGCAGGATGAGGAGCCAGATGATTAGAGACAGCCGAATGGATCGCATATTGGAAATGGACCATACCGGATTGGTAATGAATGGTCCGTAAGGACACTAATTAAGTAAAACGTTTTGCAACGGATTCTTACACCAACTGAATTTGTTAACTCCAACTACCCAGTCTGAATATTGGCAATTATCAAATACCGGATGAAATCACCTTTATTCCCCGCGCAACATATAGCCTTCTCCCCAACGGGTCAGAATCAATGCCGGTTGATGGCCCTTGTCGATTTTGTTCCGCAAGTAGCGTATGTAAACATCCACGACATTGGAAGTATTCTCATCGTGTTCGTCGTAGAGGTGTTCCCAAATCATCGACCGGGAGACCACTTTGCCGCGATGAAAGGCCAGAAATTCCAGCAGGGCATACTCCCGGGGAGTCAAATGAATCGGTTGATCGGCCCGTTTGATGGTCCGGGCAGTGGTGTCAATTTCCAGATCATGAATGCGCAGAATGGGATCTTTGACATTATGACCTCGGCGGATCAGAGCTCGAAGGCGCGCCAGCAATTCCTCCAGTTGGAAGGGCTTGGTCATATAATCATCGGCACCCAGATCTAATCCTTTGACCTTGTCATCCAAAGTACTGCGGGCGGTAAGGACCAAAACATGGGATTTTATTCCATTGCTCCGCCAGCGTTGCAAAAGGGAAAGTCCGTCCTCTTTCGGGAGCATCAAATCCAAGATTATGACATCGTAATCCGCTGTTTCGGCTTTGTATCCACCCTCTTCGCCGTCGTAAGCAACATCGACGGCGAATCCTTCCTCCTCAAGCCCTTTCTTGAGAGCCCGCACCATTTGCTTGTAATCTTCAATCAGGAGAACTCGCATTTCCCCACCTGACTCTGCGAGGGGCTCCACACCTAAAGAACGGACCATCCGTTCAGATTTTAGGGAGAAGTTCTCACAAATGACGCCGGTTGAGAATGAATCTAACAAAGCAAACCTTAAAATATGAGAAGGTTGTTCATTCAATCCGCATAATTTACCAATCCAGGGATTAAAGACCGGTGAGAAATCTTGGTTGAATTCTGAAATGCACTCTTGAACGCAGAGCCCACACGAATGTGTGAACCAAAAGCTCAAAGAGGTTTTTCAAATTGCAGTTTCATTAGGGTACGCGGCATTCGCCGCGACCCTGAGCTTTGTTGGATAACGGCTTCGCCGTAAAGAGTTTTCCCATGGTACGCTTCACCGTAAAGAATGGCCCGCATTTATAAGGATATTTACAATCGTTGCAACGTTGCCAATCCCATGTTTTTACGGTGAAAAGGCATTAGGTTACAAAATAAAATGACACCTCTACACCCTTATCGGTACAGGTTTTTTTCTTGAATGTAGATTTCCACCGCACGGGGCACTTGATAGCGGATGCTTTTTCCTTCCTTGACCCGCGACCGTAAATTTCGGCTCGCAATATCAATCAAAGGAGTCTCCACTTTCTGATAATCCGGTTCTGTCGGCAACTCCCGTCCCGGTCTGCCGGCAACCAGGAGGGTGGCCATTTGCAGAATCTTCTCGGGTTGGTACCAATTGCCAAAATCAATGAGGGTGTCCGCGCCAATTACCAGAAAGAAATCATCCTGTCTGTGTTCTTCTTTCAGAATTTTTAAGGTGTCCACGGTATAACTTGGACCCTCGCGGTCTCTTTCCATTTCGCTTACCGAAAACGACGGATTGCCGGCGATGGCCAGCTTCAGCATTTCTGAGCGACGGTCAAAGGCGGAGAAATCCTTTTCCGTTTTATGGGGCGGGCTGGTACCAACCATGAACCAGAGTTGATCCAGACCGGTTTGTTCGCGAGCTTGCTCGGCAACAATTAAATGACCGAGGTGAATCGGATCGAATGTGCCGCCGAAAATTCCTATTTTCATTTCTTATCCTGATAGGCGATGGGTTCGGCTAACCAATAGGCATCCGCGTCATCTTTTGCAGATCAACCTCCGTATCACGAAGGAAAGAAGCCGCCTGTTCCGGAGGTACCGGGTTGATGTAGAATCCCGTGCCCCATTCAAACCCGGCAACGCGGGTTAAACGCGGAATTATCTCTATATGCCAATGATAGTGAGTCAAGGATTGGGTATCGAAGGGAGATGTGTGAATGATGTAATTATAGGACGGATTATCCAATGCCATTTCCAGTTTGAGCAAAATGGTTTTCAGTACGGTGCCCAACTCATCGACTTCATTCTTTTGAATGTTTTCGTAGTGGCTGGTGTGGCTTTTGGGCAAAATCCAGGTTTCAAATGGAAAGCGGCTGGCATACGGCGCAAAGCTGAGGAAGTTTGGCGTCTCCAACACAATTCGTTTTTCCACCGACATCTCCTGGTAAATAATATCGCAGAAGATGCACCGGCCGCGATACTTGTAAAATTCCAGGGCTCCAGTCATTTCTTCCCAGACGCTAATTGGGACAATTGGCGTCACAATTAATTGGGAGTGCGTGTGTTCAATTGAGGCTCCGGCCGCGGCTCCGAAATTCTTGAATACCATGCCGTAGACCAAGCGCGGGTCTTTTTTCAGATCCACCAAGCGATCGTGGTAAACCCACAGAACTTCGCGAATGTTTTCTTCAGTGAGGTAAGCAAGATTGCTTTCGTGAAAGGGGCATTCAACAATAACCTCATGGGCCCCAATGCCGGCCATCTTGTCGTAGATGCCCTCGCCGCGTTTGTTGAGTTCGCCTTCAATTTGCAGGGCCGGGAATTTATTGGGGACCACGCGCACGCGCCAGCCTCTTTCATTAGGACGGGTATTGCGGTCGCGGTAAGAGATAATTTCCAGGGGCGTGTTGTTTTCCTGGCCTTCGCAAAAGGGGCAATAAGCCGGTGGGGACAATGACTCCTCTTTCTTGGGAGTGACCGGGCGACGGGCGCGGTCGGTGGCGATAATCACCCATCTGCCGACAATGGGGTCCTTGCGTAACTCCGGCATTGGTAAACCTCTAATATGATGAGCCATACCTTTTAGAGTTCCATCCATGTGTTCGTCATTCGGTCGCATTGGCTCTTCAACCTGACTAAACTTGCCACATAATGTGTTCAAAATCCGGAGACGGGCAAATCAAGTTAAACGTGCCGGACCGAGGTCCCCGATCGCGGCTTTGCGTTCCCTCGCGGATTTCCACGTAAAATTCTATTGGGTCCCCTTGTTGCACTTCCAAAGCCGAAAAGGGAATGGATAGTTCCAATATTCGATCCACTCCCACTTGGATATCCCGGCTTTCGGGGATTTTCCGGCCATTCACCTTAAGCTGACTTTCCATCCGGGGCGGTTCATTATCGGAATAATCCAGTGCACCCGGCGGAGAGAAATTCGTCGGGGTATCTTCTTTGGACCGAACCAGCACCAATAGGTAGCCGTGCGGTTGAACAAATCCAATCCGAACTTCATCATAGCGGGTTAGTGCTTTTTGGGCAGCCACATCGAAATCAATGCGGACCAACAAAGTTTCCAAGGTAAACCCAAAATGGATTTCTTTGATCGGTCCGGCTTTTACCATCGCCATGGTTCCGCGTTCATCATGAGCGATATATTTTCCCGCTCCCAGCCACTCAAAAAAGGTATGCCGTCCATTAACCTTAACCTGCAGAAAGCTTCTTGGGAGGGAGTAAATTGGGCGAGGGTATGATTTATTGAAAATCGGCTGTTCCAGTTCCGGAGGCGGCGAGTCTCCTAAAAGATTATACACATTCATTAAATGCCGGCGGAATAAAAAGTCAAATAATTCATCTTGCACGCTGGTATGGTCATCGCCATACCACCAAAACCAATCACTGCCCTCGGCAATGTAAATTTCCTCCCAGGCTTTCTGGATAATATCCGGGGAAATGTGTCCCAATTGGGACCGTTTTTGCAAATGGCTGCGGGTTTGGTGAAGAAGGTCCCACGCCGTGTTCTCTTCCTCCTTGCCGATCCAGATATTGAAGTTGTGGCGAATCCAACTCCCGGCAAACAAGTGGGGGATCGAGTCGCGCGGGGGATATTGCTCCAGGAAATCGCTGATCCGCACCGGGGTGATTTTCGGGGCTTGAATCAGGCGTTGATGCAGTGTCCGCAGAAAGGGGACGGCGCTGTTGGGATAATGTTCCCAGCAATTCTCGCCATCCAGAATAATGGTCACCAATGCCGGTTCCGCCCCGCCAACCTGGTGTTCAATATCCAGTAAATGGCGGAGAAAATCATCCGCCGCCTGGGCCGGGTCGCTGCGCTGGTAATGAAAGCCGATACGGTCGCTGAGGACGTGATCGCGGAAAACAATAGATAATTGATGCGTTCCTTCACTTACTTGATAGGGCCGGTACATACGATCGGGGTTCTGGACATTTCCCTCGGAATCGCGGCTGATAAAACCCTGGGTCGAGCGATGGAGAATTCCTTCATCAGTCGCCATCCAACGAATTCCTTCCTGGGCAAGGTAGGGGATCATTGACTGGCAAACACTTCCTTCTGCCGGCCACATTCCTTTGGGAGATTCGCCGAAAATCTGGCGGTGAAAATCCACGGCACGCCGCAATTGTAAGGCGGCATCCTCCGGGTAACCGTCGGGGTATTTGGGCAGGGAAATATCCGGAGTTCCTTCCCTGGCCAGTTTCTTATCCAGCAGCAGAGGAAAGATGGGATGATAAAACGGCGTGGTGGTTAATTCCACTTGTCCTCTTTGGTGGAGTTGTTGATGCAGAGGAATGATTTGCTCGAGAATATCGAGATGCTTGTCCAACAGCCAGTTTTTATCGCCCTCTGAGAAATTGCTGCTGCGGTTGCGTAATTCGTTAAGGTCGGGGTCAGCTTCAAAAGCCAGCGGATGAACCCAAGCCAAGTTGAACATGACCTGCAAATCGAGAAAGTCTTTTTTGTTGAATCGCGGCAACGCTTTGCGAGCCGAATTCTTACCCAACCCACGGCGTTGATACAGTTCAAAGAATCGGGGAAACGGCCGGATCATGCATTCCGGGTCGGCCATGAAAAAATGGTTTAACAGGAACAGGCAATCCTCTTCGGTCAGCGAATCGGCAGAGATTCGTGATATATCCATGAACTGATCGGTAGCTCCGCGGTCCACGTAGTTTTGCATTTGCAGGAGGAGACTGGGGACGAGATTAATGGTACAGGCCATTTCCGGGGCTTCTTGGAGGTGGCGTGCCATGCCGTAATAATCTTTAACGCCATGAAGCCGGACCCACGGCATCAAATTTTGTCCGGAGACATTGTCTGGGTAATAAGGTTGGTGATGATGCCACAAAAATGCGACGGCGAGCACTGGAATTAATCTCCCAAAGATTCCGGAACGCAAAACAATCCCAAAAGGTAGTATTGGGCTATCAACTAGAGCCCTAATGTCAATTAACCTCGGTCAATCTAAGAGGATATGTTCTGAAGGGGTTTATAACAACAGCCCAGGAAAGAGCAAAGCGCGAGCCTGGATAAAATACTTTCATTTTGTTACGCCCTTTCAGGGCTTTTATCAATTTTCATTTCTCTACCCAGGGCGGCCCTTCGCTTTGCCTTGGGCAGTTATTGTTGGGCCCTTTCAGGGCAAACTTAATTCTCATTCAATTTTTGTTTCAACCTAGGGTGGGCTGCGCAAAAGTTTCTCATATAGTTTTTCATACTCGCCGGCACTTTTATTCCAGGACCAATTTTGCTTCATTCCGTTTCTTATTATAGAAAGCCATTTGGCCGGTTGGGTTTGGTAGCAAATCAAGGCTCGTTGGATGGCCCCCATCAGGGCGAGAGGGGTAGGGAGTTCAAATACAAATCCCGTCGCTGTCCCCGCAGACAGGGTTTCGGGAGTGGTGTCGGTAACCGTGTCGGCCAACCCGCCGGTTTTGCGCACAATCGGCACGGTTCCGTATTTCAAGCTGTAGAGCTGGTTTAATCCACAGGGCTCAAACATGCTGGGCATTAAATACATGTCCGCACCTGCTTCAATTTGGTGGGCAAGTTCTTCATTATAACCAAGATGAATGCCCACTTTTGAAGGATACCGCTTCTTAAAAGCCGTTAACATATCCCGATAACTTTGCTCCCCGTCTCCCAGGACCACAAGCTGAAGATTATTTTGCAGTAAATCTTCGGCACATTCCTCCAGCAAATCCAAGCCTTTCTGCGCGACCAACCGGGATACCATACCCAAAACGGGGGTGTTGGCCTCTACCGGCAATTCCATTGTCTGTTGCAGTGTTTTTTTGCAGATCGGTTTGCCTTCGGTCACACAATTTTCGTCATATTTGAAGGCGATAAAAGGATCCCTTTCCGGACTCCAGATGGAGTAATCGACCCCATTGACGATCCCCGACAGCCGGTTTCGCCGCTCAAAAAGCACTCCGTTTAAACCGCTACCAAATGCCGGCGTCTGGATTTCCTTGGCATACGTGGGACTTACTGCGGTGACCCAATCCGAAAAGGCTAAGCCGGCTTTCAAGAAATTAAACCGGCCGTAGAATTCCAACTCCCGGTAGTTAAACAGCGACCAGGGCAAACCGGTGATGGGATAGTCCCAGTGGCCAAACAATCCTTGATAGGCAATGTTGTGGATGGTAAACAGCGTCTTTATCCGGCGATAGCGGGGACGGAAGACTCGAGTTTGGTGATTGGCATAAATCTCCTTTAGGTAGACCGGCACCAATCCGGTATGCCAATCGTTCAGATGCAAAACATCCGGCCAGAAATCCAGCATGCGGATTAATTCTAAAGTGGCCCGGTTGAAAAACGTAAACCGGGCACAATTATCCGGATAATCCAGCTTTTTGCCATTCTCATCGGTGTACTGGTAGATGGTTCTACCTTCGGCCGGATTATCGCGTTCAAAGTAATCTGCTTGCGATATCAAATAGACCGGCACCTTGGAATTGGGAAGCGACGATTCCCAAACCGAGCCGTTGATCAGGTGATTGCGGATGGGAATGTTCAGAATGTGCTTTGTGGGTCTGGTCGGTCGGTTTCCTTGGCGAATGGTGCGGTACAAGGGCATCACTACTACACAATCATGCCCGCGCGCGGCCAAGGCACGTGGTAAAGCCGCAGACACATCGGCCAGCCCGCCGGTTTTAACAAAACCGGCAACTTCAGAAGATGCAAACACACACTTCAATGGTCAGCTACTACTTTTTTGTGATTTAGAAAAGTACTCAAGCTGGTATGGCGAAAAAGGTGCTGGGTACATTTTGCCGGAACGGCCCTTCGGGTGCTCAGCACAAAAGATACCTGACTCTTTTTCACCCACCGAGGAAAGCAGTCCTGTTCCCGGTTGCTGTGGTATTAATGTACTAAAAAAGCCCGAAGAATAACCTCGGGCTTTTGCAGAATCATCAACAAAATTGAACTTAGGGTAGGAATGTTACAGAATCAACAATTTGTTTATCATTGCGAATTCCCAGGCGTTGCCAAACTCCTAAGTTTGCTTTGTTGTTGTTATCGTTGTTGGAGTTAATTCCGTAATAAATAAACCGAACGGCCCCATCGCAAAACAGGGCATTTAAGCCTTCCGCGTGGGAGGAGCCAAATCGGTATTGGGTCCATACTCCTGCTTCATCCCGGCGAGGTGGGTCGACAACCCAACGGACTTCATCCCAATCCCAACCCGAAACATATCCTTGGTCTTCATCCGGGCGATTTTGTCCTAAAGTGCCGATATCCACGCTTTTTTCAGAAACCGCGATGGTGTTGGACGATCCATCAGGAATGGAACTGCTGGATAGAGTGACTGGGCCGCTTCGTTGCGTCCCTTGTTTGGGGCGGCGAACAACAATGCCATTTTTGCCGTTTCCGATTGAACCGGAGGCAGATTCAATATCAGTGGTTCCGGCATTCCCGTTATAATCCGTCATACAACTCCACCCATAACGATTATCGTGAATTAAAACCAATTCATTATCCCCCGGTGACCGTCGAGCTGGGCAAAAGTATATGGGAATAATTGCACTGCGGGCTTGCTTATCTGTGGAAGCTGCCCAGGCCGCTTTTTGATCGATATAAGGGAGGATCTGAAAACCCCATCCCCATTCCTGATTCGGAGAAACTTCCGGAATGTTCCCATCCATGGTACGCGGACTTGGCCAGTGTTCTCCCCCATCCGGGAAGTGGCCGATTTCTTCGTGGTGAGCGTGAAATGCCACGCCAATTTGTTTGAGATTATTGGCACAGGTCAAGCGGTTAGCAGCTTCGCGGACTTTTTGCACCGCTGGTAACAACAAGGCGATTAGAAGGGCAATTATTGCGATCACAACAAGTAACTCGATCAGCGTAAACGCTTTTCGAGTTATAAAATGTCGATAATTCATTATGGATATACCTCAAGAAAAACTATTTAGGATCAACAAGATTAAAATTGTGCGTTTGCGGACCAACCTTGATATCGGCAGATAGCGGAGATTTTTCCTTATTTCGGTATCTGTTCGGGATAACCATATAAATTTGCGGCGGTCCTTCTTTATTTACCGCTACCGGTTTTTGTCCAGGCGGTGGTTTGAGATGATCGGTATCCACCGTTACTTTCGCTTTGCCTGGAGGAACAAGGCTTGCTTTATAATTGCCCTCACCATCAATTTGTCCGGCAGAAGTTTTCACTCCCTGATCGGTTTTGACATGAAAGTAGACAATTCCGCCGGTAACCGGCTTATTTTTGTAAGTGACTGTCCCGGTTACCGTTCCTTTGGTGGCTTCTTTCTCACAACCGAGAATGAAAAAGGACATGATGGCAATAAAAGCACAGAACTGGAGCTTCATCCGTTCTCCTTAAGAAGGAATTTCAACGGAGCATATCCGGACTGGATAAACCGTATTTAAGATATTCAAACTAGAAAATGAGTTTTCTGTAGGATACAAAATTGAGGGACAAACGGCGATATAAATCCAATATAAATCAGTCTTCTTGGCGAATCCATTGAACAACGGCATCCATTACTTCGTGAATGGCTTCCTCGACCGGACCGGAGGATTTCTGTTCTTCTTGGACCGAGCCAAAAAACATGGTCCCGCCCGAATAGGTATCTCCGAAAGTTTCCGCACAGTGAATAGTTTGGTACATCCCCATTAAGAATTGGGTGAATGTCAATTCCCGGAACGGGTGCAGGAATGCGGAAACCACATATTCATCCGTCACCGCGTAGCGAGCATCCAATGCGGAATGATAATTTGCTTCCAGGATTTCGATCAGGTCTTCTCGATCCAAATCGGTAGTTTCGGCTATGAACGCCACGATCCGCATGCGATTGGCGTTCTCTTGGGTTTGAATGAACATCGGAAACGGCCCGGCGTGAAAACTCCAGATGACATTGGGCATTCGTTCTTGCCGCTCCACCCAATCCACTAAATCGGAATCTTCAAAAAACCGGTCGATGTCGGTGTTGTCCATCTGAGATCTCGTAAAACGGGAATCTATGAGAGATGGGAATTACTTTATTTTACCACATATCAGTGGAATAGAAAGCAAAAGAGATGAACAGGAGAGGAGGGAAACCGGTGGAAACCAAGAGTTGGTTTTTCCACCTTCCCCAACAAAATGCGAGTTTTAGCTTCGCTATCCAGGACCAAACAACATCGGGATGAATGATTTACTTCAAAGTAGCTTCAGCCGTGATTTCGTCAATCAGTGAACTATTATCCCTTGGGAACAAACTTTTCTTTCAACGGCTCTACTAACTTCCCATACATCTCCGGACGGCGGTGGGCGGTACGATGCAGTTCATAGGACCCGGGGACAAAGGCAATATGCTTGTTGCGGGCTTTGCCCGGATCGATCTCTGCAAAGATGGTTTCTTCCGAATCGGATTCCAAAGCCGCCAACAATTCGCCGTTCACATTTACAATGCGGCTTAGGCCGATAAAACGAAATCCGGCTTCCTCCCCAACCCGATTGGCGGCGGCGAAATATATCTGGTTTTCCAAGGCTCTGGCCTGGACCAAATGTTTCACCACGACCCGTGCCCCTTCGGGCCAGTTGGTTGGCAACACCACTAAATCAGCACCCTGCAACATTAGACACCGCGTGGCCTCCGGGAAGCCGCCGTCATAGCAAATATTCATGCCCACCCGCAGGCCGCCAAGGTCGTTGACAGCGAAAGGAATATTGCCCGGCGTCACAAACCGGTCCACGCCCAGGTAGGGCAAATGGATCTTGCGATAAGTGGGATAGATACCGTCCGGGCCCATTAAAAGAGCCACATTAAAGAGTTCTCCCGTTTCTTCCACGCGTTCCAGCGAACCTACAACTGCGTGGACGCCAAGCTGAAAACAATCTTCCATGATCTTTTCAGTGCTTGGACCGGGAACAATCTCGGCAATCTCCCAGGCCTCTTCCTTGCTGTTAAATCCATAAGCGGTGACAGCGCTTTCGGGGAAGATCACCAGGTGAGCTCCGCCGTCGGCGGCTTCGGAAAGTTTATCGCGGATTTGCACTAAGTTGTGGGCCTTGTCTCCCAAGCGAACATCCATCTGCACGCAAGCAATTTTCCATGTGGCCATACAAACAACCTTTTTGGTAGCAGGATTTGCCAGAATTCAGTTGAAGTGCGTCGAAGCTAGCCCAATTTCATTCGAACCACTTTGCGTTTTCCCACCCGGACAATCAAACCATCCGCGACCGGAACATTTGCCTTGGGATCGGTAATCTTCTGTTTCTCTTCCCCAATGGTCACCCCGCCGCCCTCGATAAATTTTCGGGCTTCGTTTTTACTTTTCACCAACTCCAAGTCGAGCAGCAATTGGCAAATCCACATTTCGCCATTGGTAACACTGGCGGTTGGAATTTCCTTCTCCGGGATTTCCGAAGGATCTTCGCGGTTGGAGAAACGTTTGATCCATTCGGCTCCCGCTGCTTCTGCGGCTTCGGGACCGTAGTAGAATTCAACAATATCACGGCCCAACGTCAGTTTAGCATCGCGCGGGTTTCCGGTTTCCGGGTTGGTCAGGGCAGCGATCTTTTCCGGAGATCGATTGGTCAGGAGCGTAAACCACTCCACCATTAAATCATCGGGGATACTCATGGTTTTTGCCATCTGCTCGTAAGCCGGTTCGGCAACGCCAACATAATTCCCCAGGCTCTTGCCCATCCGCCGAGTTCCGTCCAATCCGCGCAGAATCGGCAAGGTGATACAAACCTGCGGCTCTTGACCGGCGTCCTTCTGCAAATCACGAGCTAGCATCAGGCTGAATAATTGTTCGCTGCCCCCGAGCTCGATATCGGCCTGAATCTCCACACTGTCGCGCGCTTGCATGAGGGGGTACAAACATTCGTGCAGGTAAATCGGCGTCCCGGAGTTGATCCGCTTGGTAAAGTCGTCCCGCTCCAACATGCGTTGCATTGTGATTTGGCTGGTCAAGGACAGAACATCCAGAAAGGAAAAGTTGCTGAACCATTCTCCATTGGGATGAACCAAGGTTTTTTCGATGTCGATCACTTTACTCACTTGTTTCAGGTAATCTTTGGCGTTGGCTTCGACTTGTTCTTCCGTTAGTCGAGCCCGTGATTCATCACGTCCGCTGGGGTCTCCAACCATGGCGGTGTAATTGCCAATGATTAAAACCGCCTGGTGTCCCAGTTCCTGAAACAGCCGCAATTTTCGCAAGGGAACGGTGTGGCCGAGGTGAACGTCAATGCCGGTGGGATCAATGCCGTACTTTACCCGCAAAGGCTTATTGGTTTTGACGCTGCGCTCGAGTTTCTGTTTGAGTTCATCTTCAGGAACAATTTGTTCGACGCCCCGGCGAATCAGGGCGAGTTGTTCGTCAGCGGATTTCATTCTGCTTCCATCTGTAAAAACGAGGAAATTGCCTCCGGTAGTTTACTAGTCTTTTTTCCGGTTCCTAGGGTTTGCCCCACGTGCCAAGGTATTTCTCAACCAAAACCAGTTTGGTGTTTTGTGTCTTTTTGTGATCCTTGTGGCAATTTTTGGTAGCGAATACGGTTCAGGGATTAGGTTCGGCAAAAGGGATTGGTTTTCTTCTCCTGGCCGACCGTGGTTGCCGGGCCGTGGCCAGGATAAAGCTTGGATTCTTCTGGTAGAACCAACACTTTCGAGTGGATGCTGGTCATGAGTTGTTCCATGCTTCCGCCGGGGAAATCGGTGCGGCCGATGCTTCCTGCCATAATCACGTCGCCATCGAAAACTAATGGAGATTCCTCGCGGACAACGAACATAATGTGACCCGGGGAATGACCAGGAACGTCGAAAACCTCAAATTGAATACCGGCAAATTCGATGCGTTCTCCTTCGCGGAGCGTTTGATCC
>CAZPPD010000050.1:0-13910 GCA_964588185.1 uncultured Alcaligenaceae bacterium
ATTCGGAAGTTGCGAGTCCGTATCCTGCAATAAAACCAACTCATCCCCCCGCCCCACCGCAGCTTTAGGCCCTTCCGCCGTAGCAATTGTCGCCAGTCTCATCGCCATCCTTTCTTTGAATCCGAACCAAAAATATCCAATGGTTGTCCTTAATAAGGCAAGGAACAGCTTTTAAAGCCTAAACCAATAAAAGGCCTGTTTATCTGAAAGGATTACCCAAAACCGAAGGGTTTACCTTGCCAAAACCACTTTGCTATCATATAAGATTAAGATTGAAAGTGTTGAATCACCCCCATTCCCCGATAGCTCAATGGTAGAGCAACCGGCTGTTAACCGGTATGTTGTAGGTTCGAGTCCTACTCGGGGAGCTTTCTCAAATCGTTTGCCGAACTGAAGTTACAGTACCTGCCAATGGTTAGGAGCGCGGCCTAAAACCTTTTTTGGCCCGGAAGCTTCCGCTGAAGGGTTTTGCCGCAATGCCGAAACGGTTTTCAATTCCCTCTTATCGACTCCACAAACAATCTGGACAAGCCATGGTAACTTTGAGAGACAGCCTTGGAACCCGCAAGGATGATCCCACTGAGGTCGCCAAGAAACTTCCCGAACATTTGAAACAAGACAAGATGTTCCCAGAAAAGGTGAAGGCGGAATACCAAGGAATTTTGGCTTGGATGGTGAGGGGGTGCGGAAATATTAAGCGTGCAAAGGCAATCGCAGTCCGGCTTGTGGGTGAGAGGGTTTTTCAAGGGCATTCATGTTTAATATACCGGTGTATCCGGCATTTCGCACTCCTTAGTTCATAAAGGCACTTCTAATTTTAATATCTAGCGGACTTCTAATGGGATTCCCAAATTGTTTAAGACTTCATCCAAATAGTTTTGGGAGTTTTGTCGTGTCTCGAAATAATATTTCTCGACAACATCATCAAATAATGGACTCAACCACTGGCTTAACTTGCGGCATCGAAGTGCCCGCAAATGAGTTAAGGGAAAGGTTCCTGGAGTGAGTTGTTTTGCATTTACGAAATACCAATCGGAAAACAAGCTGAGACGTAATACGCCAAATATGGGTTTGTATCCGTCGTTGATTCTGCTCCTAAGGCAATCGGCATCTTTTTTCTGATAAACCACGGCATCCCCGATTGTCGTCTTGATTTCCACTGCCAATCTTCCCAACTCGATGGAAACTGCATCGATGTCGACTCCCTGGACTTCTCGTTCGACGATGTGTTGGCACCCGCCGCGCCGAAAAGCGAGCGCCACAAATTTCTGACAGATTTTGCCAAAGATATGAGGTCCGTAAATTTGGCGAAGTTTCGTTAACGAACTATAGGTTGAAATATTCATTACTTACCTCGGGTTATCGTCGGGCCGGCCTCAGGTGTCCATTCCCCGAAGAGGTATTCCGTTTTGTTTTTGGTCATCCGCTCTTTGATGTGACCGCAAAATTCCTGATCCATGGTGGCAATCAACACTTCCTTATGTTCGCAGATTTCATTGAGGACCTGGGCGAGCCTCCGTTTGTATTCCGAACCCAAACTCTGGGAGGGGTCATCTAGAATGACAAAACCCAAAGGGAATCCCTCTCCGCCTGTTACGGTAAGCCCCAAGAAAATAGCCAAGGCTAGGGCGTTCAGGTCCCCTTGACTCAGCAGTGGAGTGAGGTCGCCGCCTTGACCATCGGAAATGTCGTAGGTGTTGCGACCTTGGCGGCCTTCCTGCACATTCAAGTGGATGCGGGAGACAGCCGGGTGCTGCGTGAGTTTCCGGAAAAAGTTATCAATCGTCTTTTCCGCTGCTTGAACTTTGCCTTGTGCTTCCTTTTGAGATGCCATTGAAATTGCCTGCTGAATAGCTTCCAAGTCGGCTACCCAGGTCGCGATCTCATCGCGGATAGCTTCCAGCTCCAGGAATGCGGGAGATTGCTGGATTTGTTCCAGATTTTTTCTTTTCTCCCCAAGTTGAATAATGTCTCCAATAATCTTGATATTCCCCAGTCGGTTTTCGAACTCCGTTAAGCGCTCTTGTTTTTCTGCAATCAGGTTGCTGAGGCGCTTCTGCCAATCTTGAAGGGAAAGAGTCTCCTTTTTGAGCACAGCTTGGACATCATCTTTCGAGGCGATGTTTTTAACGAGTTTCTTGCCAGCCTCCAGGCGAAGTTGGTCAATCAAGCTGGAAATGGTCGCCAAACTCCTGGACAAATTGTTGTATTGATCAATGATTTGAGCCAATTTTCGACGGCATTCATTGAGCTCTTTAATCCCATCGCTAATGACACGAGTGTTTTCTTCGAGCTGCTGCTCCAATTGTTCACGGAGGTTAAGCTCCAGGTCATCCGCTACGTTGTCGCTAAGTGGTCAGCGGTCTTTGGAACTGGTGCCTAGGTCAAAATATTCCAGAGCTTCTTTAATCAATGCCGCCTTGGCATCGGTTTGCCTCAGTCGTAGCTGTTCGGCTTGGAGCTGCTGGTCCAGATCCTGGATTTGGTTTTTTGCCGACTCCACATTTCCATAGGTGGATTCAAGCTCGAAGAGTTGCTTGGAAATCGTGGATTTTTCAGTCTCCCGTTCCTGAAGATCAGCTTGTAATTTAGATAAGGTCAATTCCTTTTGATATAAGTTTTGCTGTTCCTTCAAGGCCGGCATCTCGGATCTTAACCAGGTCACCAGGTCCTTTGTGGAAGCTGCAAATTCTCCCAGGAGTTGCCAGGTTGCCGGCACTTCTAACTCGCGCGGCTCTATTCCCAACTCCCGGGCAAAGTCCTTGAGCTGGTTCACCAATTGCTTCGCCAGATCCAGCGCATGTTCCTCATTCTGTTGGCCTCCGGAAATCCCCAGATCTTCCGCCTGCTGCTGAAGGGACTCCATGTCTTGTTCTCTAGTCGCAAGAGCCGCAGTAACCTCCCGTTCAAATCCCTCGAATTTTTGTTCAAGCTTCTTTTGGGCTTCCTTGGCTTTGGCCTTACTCATAGTTTCCAGCAGGTTCCGGTAAATCGACAATCCCAAGAGGCGATCGATGGCATCATCCCGTTCCTTAGGTTCCTGAGTAAGAATCGCTCGGATGTTTTCCTGGTGTTGATAGGTGGTCGTCGAGAAATCCCGGAAAGTAGTGCGAAGCAAATGCGCTAGGTACCGTTCCGCTTCCTCCTTGCGAAGTTCCTCGCCGTCCGGTTTGCAGACAGATAACTCCTCAACCTGCTTTCGTTTTTCATTACGTAGTCGACGCTGGATGATGACTTTGCCGGCAGCATTTTCCAACACCAGTTGCACGGAAACATTAGGGGGTGCAATATGCCGGTTGGCAACAATCCAGCCGAAGCGCTCGCGGAATCCGGTACTCTTTCCGCTGCATTCATTGCCGAACAAACACCACTCCAACGCATTGAGAGTGCTACTCTTGCCGCTATGGTTCTGCCCATACAAGATGGTTGCCGGATTGTCGAAGCGAAATTCCCGAGCCTGAGTAAATCCGCGAAATCCTTCGATTCTCAGTAATTTTGGAACGAGCATAGTTGCCCCCTGTTAGAATTTTTCCCGAAGTTCCTGAAGTTTGGCGTCAAAGCGAGTTTCAAAGTCGGTCATCACATCACTAAGAAGCATGACCGCTTCGGTCTCACTGCCGGTTTCGAAGGCAGTAATCAGATTTTCCAGTATTGCAGCTTTCCGTTCCCGGTCGGATGGGGAACCGGTAAGGTTGGCTAGGATTTTTTGCTGGTAGTTCATTTGTCACCTCTTGTGAAAATTCCCATTTACCCTTTCTTCGGAGCAAACAACGTTTTGGCGACAGATTTTGGTTTTTTCCCTAAAGGCCAGCGGTTATAGTGCGAATATCTAAATATGATGGTTCTGAAATAAGGAATTTTCGCTTGGACGGCAGCAATGGATGAGGAATTAAAGTACGATTGGCGGATAGTGGCGGATGAATGGTACCAAGCCCATGCGGGAGAGGTTATTGCAGCGGTTCTACGTCAAAAATCCAATGGCAGTCAGGACCAGCTTTATGATGCTTTTGTAGAAGCCCTTCTAGATTTGGCGCAAAAGCCGGAAAAGATAGATTTGAACAAAGGCGTTGTCGGTCTGCTTATTCATGCGACAAAGAAAAATCTGATAGATATTATTCGTTCCGCTTCCTCGGAAAAAAATCGAGAGTTTCTTGTCGCCAAACAAGAAACAGTTACGAAGACTATTGTGGATGATTTAGGGGACATTGAACTCGCCTGCCAATTTCGAGATCAAGTTTGCAAGACCGACCAGGAAAGAAAAGTACTTGATCTTTGGGCGGCTGGACATGAGGACCAAGAAATCGCCCAAATTCTCAATCTGGACCTTGAAGAGGCAAGAAAAATCAGAGATCGAGTTACCCAGCGTTTGCGCCGCTTGAAGGAACAATACCGCGAACCAGGAGAAGATTTATGACTCCTCAAGAAAAAGCCGCCTTGGATGATGCGGTTTTTCGAAATACAGCTAAAAACCAGCAATTCCTTGGCTTCTGGTTGAACCGGCATATGGAGAATGAAAACCTAAGTCGCCAAGCACTCAGTAAAAAGCTTGGAATACCCGGGGAGAAGCTTGTGTCGTTGTCTTTGTGTCGTACGCCTCGCTCGGATCACTTTGCTGAGGATGTCAGGTTTGTTTGCGATCATGTAGGTGCCAAGGAGTTGGTTTTGATTTCCTTGCTTCGGGAAGAACAAGCATTGATTGCCTTGGGGGAAGCAATGAAAGCCTCAGGGGAAATGGATGACACTCCAACTTCCCCGGAAATACTAATGGCTGCTTCGGACAGGGAAAAACCCGAAAAAGAAGAAGAAGAAACAAAAGAAGACAAACGTGATGATTGACCAATGGCTTGAAGATCTGGCAACGAAGTTTTGGCAAGGCCTGGACCTTGCGGATATGTTCCCTCGCCCTTTGGAAGAAATTATACTGCAGCAACAACAAATTCCCCTTATCTCTCTGGATCGGCTTTCTCCAAGAGTAATCAACAACTGGTTCTCCAAACGAAATTTCAGCTTTCCCTTTGAAACCAAGGAGCGCAGGCTTAACGGTTGCTTTTTGGCATGTCGAGGGCACTCGTTCATTTTTGTGGATGATTCGCTTGGCGAAGCAGATCGCCGGTTGATAGTCGCCCATGAATTTGCCCATTACCTTACGGAATTTCTCTATCCACGTCGGCGAGCTATCCGTTGTCTTAGCGAAAGTGTAGTCGATATTTTCGACGCCAAACGGACTGCTTCGCCGGGAGAGAAACTTGCCGCTGCCTTGACGGGAATCTCATTGGAGGTCTACGTTCATTACATGGACCGCAGTGAGGAAGGAACTTACTCGGAAGCAACAACTGCTGTTGAAGAAATCGCCAATGTATTGGCCCTGGAACTGATTGCTCCTTGGAGAAGTGTCCTCCAGGATGCAAAGCAGGTTTACTCCCAGCCCGGAGTAGATGACTTTGTGCACATCCTGGAGGAACAGTTCGGTGTCCCGAACTCTTGGGCGCAACCCTATGGTAAACGCCTCGCCCGACAGGCAAGCCGTTCGATGACTTTTTCGGAACGATTGGGAATATAACACGATTTCCGGCACACACGGCTTAGCTATGGCAAATGAAAATCGCCATGATGAAAGTCCGGATTCCGGTGGGCTAAACCCAGCCTCCTTCGACGAGACCCGGGTTCCCTCAACCAAGGAGATTGAGCGCGCATTAGGATTGACTGTAGCCAAGGCACTTGACCTGAATGACTGGGACGAGAAAGGCGGCCTGGAGAATTTATTTACCAGTGTTGATACCCACATCACATCTGCTGTCCGGCGTGAAAATTATCTGCGTACTCAAGTAAGGAACGAGGTGTTAGGGATTTTGGAAACCTTTCCCGATGCACCTGAGGAAGCCGGCGTTTATTCCATTTCCGACAATCAACTCCGCGATGCCTATCGACATATCCTTCTTCGCGGAGAGGTTACTGCCGTGGACGGCGCTTCCCAGGGACATGACAGCCTCGTGGCAACATTGGTAACGATCGGAGTTAGCCTGATCCGCTATGATGGAAATCTCAACACCTGGAAATCCACATTCTTCAAACACGATTATGACATCAAGAATTTAGAGCCGCTTGAGGAGGTGCGCAGGGTTCTAAATCGGCGCGCTCAACAACACGAGGACAGTAATGACTTGCTAACCTCCGACCTCCTGAACTCCCTTTTGCGGAGAGGATTCATGGCTGCGGCGGAACGCAAGGCGCTTCTCCAAAAGACTGCCACACAATGGCGATTTGGACATGGATTGCCCATACCGCTCGAGATTTTGGTCGGAACCACGGACCTCATCGACGAGATGCTTCCCCTCCTCGACCAACTATTGCTTCAGGAAAACCGCTGGGTCTTTTTGCCTTCTCATCTTGCCGGCAAAGCATTCACAACTCTTGCCAATGCCCTGGACATACAGGAGGTTGGTATCTTTCAAAAAGGCAAAGCCCTGTTCGCCAACATGCTTAAAATAGCTCATCTCCCTCTTTTGTATCGGGACCGAATTGAGGAATTTGCCGAGGAAGTGGGACAGAAGATTGTCGTAGGTGGTTTCCGGGCCACCTCTCATGCTCCCGGGCAAATCTTCATTGCCCATGCGGAACACGCTATTTCCGCCGGCATTTTGGCTCTAGCGGATGCAGCGTTGCAACCTTTCCGGGGATTTCCTCTATTGCTGGAACTTGCAGGTCTAAGTGCCAAGATGGCCTTAGGAGTTGATGCATTTCGGGGCATTGTCGAGTCTGCTTATGTAAAAGCAGGAGCGGCCAATTTGTATAGCGACGAGCGATTACTCAACCCATCGGATGTTGAATAAAAACTTACTGGAGATATCATGTCCGACTTGCCTGAGCAGCCAAAACTGAAAGTAAAACCTATTCCCGGTCATGTGAAACAGGAGTTGCAAAGCAGCTCAACGAATGGACACCCGCCATGGAATTTCCACAAAAGCGATGGCCGCACCTTGTTCGATACCCTTCACAGCCACGACAACACGATCCATGTGATATTTCCCCAAGAAAAATTCGAAAGCTGGCGATCGCAAGCGTTGGCACATATCCATAGCTCCGATAATCGCCTTTACCTCTGCCAAGTGATCAAAGGCCCTTATGCAGCTCCCAATGGATTGCCTGCTAATTCTCCGATGTTGCTTGCAACTCAAGTAGAAGGAGCGGTCTTCACCCCGCCCTATCATGGCTGGGTCGAACTGACGATTTTGGGCGAGGTGAAAGACAAGAAAACCATTCCGAACTTTTATCGCCCTCGTCCTAACAGCCCCGTTCGGCTCCTTTCTCCTAGGGAAACAAAGGAAGCTTTGGATTGTGACGGGGATCTCCGTTTTGGCCGAGCACTCGGACAACCGGAACTCTATGTCGGCCTCAGGAGCGGAGAAAAGCACCACATTCCGAGGCATACCTTAGTCGTAGGTACTACCGGCGCGGGGAAATCTACTTCTCTTGTCGCTTTCGTCGAAAAACTGGCAGCGAATGGTTTCTGTGTAGTCATCATTGATGTTGAATCTGAGTACACCTTTATCAACGAACCTGCCGATTCGCCCAATATACTCCCGGCATTGAATAATCTTGAGATCCAACCTGCCGGAGTTCCGGAAACATATCTTTTAGTCCCTACCGATTCCCCAACTGCCAATCCCAGCCATCCAAAAATCCGCCGCTTCTGTCTAGATTTTTCGAATATTTCGCCGTTCATTGCCTCGGAACTCCTCCAAGGTACCGACGCACAGACGGATCGTTTCCAGGCCGCCTATGACGCTGCTGGTGAGCTAATTACCCAACTCAAGGCTGTACCAAATTACGACTTACACCAAGGGGAACTTCAGGTTTGGGATGATCAGGAATCAGGCTATCCAGACTTGAGGCTTGCTCATGTGTTGGATATGGCCGAAGCAGTAGCAGCTGTCGCTGGCGGAGAAGAAAAGGTCGATGAAAAATTCCTCCACTCCAATGGGTTCGCCAACTATCAGGATCAGCTTATGGCTAAGGCTCAGCAAGTCAAGAAACGCATTGGCCACAAGCTTTCCTGGCTGAAGACGGTCAGTCTCATTGGCAGCTTGCATCGATCCGGCCTCTTTGATCTCCACAAACGAGGCGGAAAAGCCAAACCCAGGATAGACGCTTTGGATTACCAAAAAATGATCGCCCCGGGCCGCATCCTCATCTTCGATATGCAAGGAATCGACTCCCCACGCCACCGCAACCTCGCCATCTCCGACTTGCTCCGCGGTGTGACCCAGGCACAAGACAAACTTTATGCCAAAGCGGAAAAGGCCAAGCAGGCAAACGCCAAAAACCGTCAGGAAGCCAATTATCCGAAGACAGTCATCCTCGTTGAGGAAGCTCACGAGTTTGTCTCCCTCGAACGCATCAAACAGATGCCGACCGTATTCAACCAGATCCAACGCATCGCCCGCCGCGGCCGAAAACGCTGGCTAGGCCTGATCTTTGCCACCCAATTCCCACAACACCTTCCCAGTGAACTCTTCACCTTGTGCAACAATCGCATCATCATGCGTCTTGGCGATGAACCCACTATCAACCGCCTCAAGAACTCCATTGGCGGCGTACCGGATAGCTTGTGGCATCGGGTCAAAAATTTGCCATCCGGCCAGGCGATTGTTTCCGCACATGGAATCGATCCTGCTATGCTTGTTGCCTTGGAACCTGGCAAATGCAAGTTGCGTCTGGCAGACTAGACTAAGTCCGAAAATGCTTTTTTCTTGTCGCCGGAATGCAATTAGTTCCGAAGGGATAGTAGAACTGTCCGTTCCACTTGCAACCCTAGCAACGGGACAAGGAAACAATCATGGAAACCACTACCCCCGACCTCATCCCCGTTCGCGCCCTCAACCAGGTCACCTACTGTCCGCGGCTCTACTACCTCGAATACGTCGAGTCCATCATGCCCATCAACGAGCATGTGGAAGACGGCCTTTTCCAACATCGCCGCATCAGCGACCCGGAACTCGAAAATCGCACCCGCAAAGAAGGCCTCGCCTTGCATACGCGAAGTGTTGCCCTCTCCTCCGAGAAACTCGGCATCACTGGCAAGCTCGATCTCATCGAAGAGAGGAACGGCACGATCCTCCCTATCGAATACAAGCGTTCCAAAGCTCCTCAATATGAGAACTCCCCGGGATATTGGGCCAATGATGCTATCCAGCTATGTGCCCAGGCCATGCTGCTCGAGGAGGAATATGGGAAATCAATCACCTACGGGATTCTCTACTACATCGCCTCCAAATCCCGTGTCGAAGTGCTTATCGACCTAAATCTCCGTGAGAAGACCCTCGCCGCCATCCGCCAGATCAAAGATCTCTCTGCTCGTGATACCCCACCCGAGCCTCTGCCCGATGACCTACGCTATCGCTGTTCCGGATGTTCGCTGCTTACCATCTGCCAGCCGGAGGAAACCTTGTACCTCATCCAGCGTTCCTCGCACCAAATCGAACCGGAAAAGGAGATCGTAGGCATCACCCGCGTCCTGCCTGCCTGTGAAGAAGGGGCAGTCCTCTACGTCCAGGAACCAGGTTCCTATGTCGGACGACGCAGCGAACATCTCGTGGTCAGCCTTCGCAAGGAAGAAATCAATCGTGTACCTATCGCCTCGGTGCGGCAGGTTGTCGTCTTCGGCAACGTGCAGGTATCGACGCAAGCCCTCCAATGCCTGGCGAGCAATGAGATCCCGGTAATCTACCTCAATCCCTACGGCAGGTTCATCGCCGCTTTGCAACCCGCTCCAACGAAGAATGTCCAGCTCCGCACCGATCAGTACCGCATCTTCGCCGATCCCAGTCGAGCCATGCAGCTCAGCAAAGCTGTCGTCCGAGCCAAAATCGCCAACCAGCGGACACTCCTGATGCGGTGTCTAAGGTCATTATCCCCTAAGGACCACCTCCACACCAACGGCAATGGCACCAGCAATGGCAATGGCACTCGCGGCAGCGACGAACCCGCCGCCCGGGAGATGGCCGAGCTACTTATCCGTATCGACAACATCGACGACCCTGCCGTTTTACTGGGCACCGAAGGACAAGCCGCCGCACTCTACTTCCGCCAGTTCCACCGCATGCTCAAGGCACCGGTCCCGGGTCCGACCTTCGACTTCAAGTCGCGCAATCGCCGCCCGCCGCGCGATCCGGTCAACGCCTTACTCTCCTTCGCCTACTCCCTGCTTACCAAGGACTGCTTCTCCGCGGTCTGCACTGTCGGTTTCGACCCCTACCACGGCTTCTTTCACGCCGGCCGCCACGGCAAACCTTCGCTCGCCCTCGACCTCATGGAGGAATTCCGCTCGGTTATTGCCGACTCGGTCGTCCTGACACTCGTCAACACCGGCAGCTTGACCTCGCGACACTTCCTGATCTGGCGCGATACCTGCCAGCTAACAGAAGAAGGCCGCAAGCGTTTTTAAGTCGCCTACGAACAGCGCAAGGCCACGCTCGTAACGCACCCCATCTTCGGCTACAAGATGAGCTACGGCCGCATGCTGGAGGTGCAAGCCCGCATGCTCGCCGCCCACCTGCGCGGCGACATCCCCGACTACACCGGCTTCACAGTGAGGTAACTCATGGACACCTACGTCGTCGCCTACGACATCTGCGACCCCAAACGCCTCCGCAAAGTCGCCAAGACCTGCGAAGACTTCGGCTATCGCCGCCAATATTCCGTCTTCCTGTGCCGCCTCACCGCCCACGCCCTCGTCCGCCTTCGCAGCCGCCTCTACGACATCATCGACCTGCAGGAGGACCAGGTGCTCTTCATCCCGCTCTGTAACCGCTGCGCCGACGACATCGAGTCCATCGGTAAGGCCACCGAGTCCTGGGATGAGAAGGATGTGGTGATCGTGACGTGAAGGAGAAATGATGAGACCGCGGCAAGAAGTAAAGGTATTCACATGTGGTTTGAGTCTCCAGACTCAAACCGGGATCATCTACCACACGATTGGAACAAACCCCGAGGCCGTAATTTCACCGTCACAAGTAAGCAGCGACACTGTTGACCCTGGCTTGGAGAGATGCAACGCGGTCGCAACGATCTGTCGATCATGCATCTCGCTAATCGTTGTGAGCTTGAGCGATAAATCCAAAACGGCTCGGTCCAGAGGAACCACGGTCAACCGCGGATCAGCGTCCACATCCGCGAGCAACGATGAGACTGAAGGTATGGGAGTTTTGCCCCGATCGACCACCCAGCACGCTTCCGCCAATGCAATGATCGGCAAATACAAAACACTGCTCGGATCCTGGATGGCAGCGGAAGCTTTCGCACCGAGACGAGGATTGCCAGCAAGAAACCAGACCAGGGCATGGGCATCCAACACATACTCATTGGCCACTCGGGTTCTCAAACTCCTCTTCGCCGTGCCACTGAGCCTCCTGGAAATCCTCAAGCGTGGACTCCCGCCCACCCTGGTATTTGCCGTACCTCAGAAAACAAGGCGGCGATTTTGCCGATTCATCCATCAGCACAATGACGCGGACCGGCCCCTCCCGCAATCCGCTGGGGATATCCCGGAGTTCGATCTTTCCTTCTTTGAAAACACCCTCAACAATCGCAGTCATCGATATCGCCTTTCGGTCGGGTTCAATGGGGCAACTTTATGTTACAAGAAATCGTCATTCACGGAGCGGATGGTGGGCGTGGGAATCAACGGTCAACGCGAGCCACACATTTACATCAGGGAGATACATCTTCCTCGTCCAAAATTTCGGCGATTCGCTCTCCGGTTAGGTGGACACTGCCAGGATTCTTGCTGCGCACCAGGGGAAACTCGACCCGCTTCCCTTCTGCCTTGGCTTCCGGCTCCAGGTCATCCCGGCACGAAACCACTACCTCGGTACCTTCCGGCAACGAGACTCCGCTATCCAATATCACAACGCCATTGTGAACACGACCTGGTATTTCCATACCTACATTATCCTTCTTCATCAAAGTGGATGCAAGCAGAGCAGCATAAAACCAATGACCAAACCCGTTTGCTAACCGACGAAACCTTAACCAAGAGGATCCCCACAGAACCGTTTGCTAACCGCCGAAGACCCAGACCCTAAGCCCCAAAAGACCGTTTGCTAACCGCCGAAGACCCAGACCCTAAGCCCGATAGACCCGTTTGCTAACGGCCAATGTTCTCATGTTTCTGAATATTCTGAATGTTTCGAACAAAGTGAACAGACATTACAACCCGGCAAAGCCAGCACATAGACGGTGAAACCACCTTCATCAGAAGATTCGAAAATGACTTTTAAATTCATGTGATAGGAAAAGCCAAGTAATGATTCACCCCCTCACCGTAGTTTACAACGCACACAGAAAATCTCCAGGGAACATTCGGATGTGGATGAGACCTGGTGTGGAGCCATTCACCGGCTGGTGAGCCGGAACGGTTATCCTGATCTGCCTGTTTGCCAATTCTTTTGGAGACGAATATGGCTGCCTTTTTGACGAACCACCGAAATCCCCAACCGTTTCAGGGCAGCGACAATCCTGTCGTAATTTTCCGACGGAACTTTACTCACAAGAAGATTTCCCATCCGAGGAAAGACAAAAAGAGATTTTAGGATCACTTTCACCTATTTGGAACAATATTATCGATTCAAAACCGAATATAGTTCCATGAGCCACCTATGAACCAAGGCAAAAGCAATACCATGAACACCAAAACTAAGCCAATCCCCCAAACCAATCCCACGTGGACCTGCAAATTGTTGAGCACGACTTTCCAGTTCCTCAGGGGCATAAAACATGACCAAACCCAATCCCAACTACTCCGCCGAAGTCACCCTCTGGCTACAAGTAGGAACCCGCACCCTCTCCGTCGCCCAAGTCACCCCGCACGAATGCATCCTCCGCGAAACCGCCGACTTCCCCCCCGGCCCCGCCGAAATCATAATGCACCTCAACGACCACGAACACCGCTGGCCCGTGGTGCTACGCGATGCGGTACAGGGGGGGAGCGAACGGGTCCGGTTTGGCAGCTGACGGAATACAGGGTCCAAATTCCTAGTTTGCTAAGGTTTTTCCTAAAAATGGCTGGTAATGATTAGTTCATTGTGGACACAATTACATTAATGAGTAAAACAGATTTGTTAGGAAAAAATTTCCGATTGGAAAATTTATGATACTGACATGTTGTAAACAACTTACGGGATCAAAAAATGGTTTCCTTTGATCACTTTTTTGAACAAGCGACTGGATTCCCAAAACCATTCGATTATCAAAGACGTTTGGCAACCGAATTCGAATTGCCTTCTCTGCTCGATATTCCTACCGGCCTTGGAAAAACTGCTGCAGCTATATTGGCTTGGATTTTTCGGCGCCGCTTCCATAACAACGAGGAAATCCGAAAGAAAACTCCACGGCGCTTGGTGTACTGTCTTCCTATGCGAGTTCTGGTTGAACAAACTTACCTGGAATGCCTTCACTGGTTGGATCGATTGGAGTTGCTCGCCGGTGATATTCGGTGGAAGGATCGGGACACCAAGAAACTAGAGAACTATCAGCCAAATCCGGAAGAACATCTCCAAATTGCAGTCCATCTCCTGGTGGGAGGCGAGGAAAGAACCGATTGGGCTCTTTGGCCCGAGCGCGACGGTATTCTAATCGGAACTCAGGATATGTTACTTTCCCGGGCTCTCAACCGGGGCTACACTGCATTTCGATCACGATGGCCTATCGAGTTCGGACTTTTGAACAACGACTGCCTTTGGATCTTTGACGAAGTGCAATTGATGGGCAGCGGGGCCGCGACTACTGCCCAACTAGACGCCTTCAAAAAAAAACACTGGCCTCCTCTTGAACACTGCAATACCCTTTGGATGTCAGCCACATTAGGCAAACAAATACTCCAAACAAGGGATCGCAAGGACTGGCAAATGACT
>CAZPPD010000051.1:0-13826 GCA_964588185.1 uncultured Alcaligenaceae bacterium
AGGCACCGGCTTTCTGCAAGTTTTCACACTTGAAGAACAGTTGCTTTCCCGCAATCCGGTCTAGGGTGGAGCAGGTTATCACCGGCGTGACATGAGCGGCTCCTTTAATTCGGAGACCCGCTTCCCGGATTTGGTTCAGATTGGCAGCATAGTTTTTCATCCTGTATATCTATAAAAAAGGAGGCGTCAGTAAATTCCCAACGCCTCCTACAAATTCAGCTCCGGCTACTTAGGCTTTTACTTCGATCTTTTTCCCAGTGGCTTCGGGCAATCGCGGAAGATGCAGTTCCAGCACTCCACTTCGATAATTGGCTTCGATTTTTTCCACATCGACCCCACCCGGTAAGGTAAAGGAGCGACGGACGTGCCGGACTTGGCGATAGCCATTTCCTTCCTTGGTTTCTTCCTCTTTGGTTTTCCCTTCAATCGTCAGGATGTTTTCCGTCAAGTTGACATCCAACTCATCCTTTTCGAAGCCGGGAAGATCCGCACGGACAATAAAATCCTTCTCGTTCTCGTCCACTTGGACGCCCCAACTTTGATTTTCCGATAAGGACAACGGCCATTCTCCAAGGATTCGGTCAAACAGGTTTTGAAATTCCCTGTCCATTAGCCGAAACGGAGAATCTTCACGACGAGCAATTGGGTTGTTACGCACATTTCTCCAAGGTATCAGACTAAACATAGTACACCTCCGTTGAATTAAAGTGTTTGGTTATTTGGTTTTTTCTGAGATTTGTCTCTTCTCATCTTTTTTGATGGTAAGAGATTCCAAAAGGATTCAAAATTTTTTTGAGTAAGAAATTAATTGATGGGAAGGTATTGGATGCCCCGGGGGAAAATTGCAAAAAGGCCGTGGAGAATTTTTGAGCCTCCTCGAAACGCTTTCTCCCTTGCCAGATGGTTTTGGAATGTTGGCAAGTTAGTTTTTGACCCCGTCCGAAGATTTGAAGCCCTTCTCTTCGTTCCGGGTTAGGACAAGCGGTTTTTCATTGTCAACCGGATTAGGAAAAGGATTCGGTTGGCCACATTTGGCAGGGCTGTTTTGGTCGCAATTCATTTGGAAGGCTTGATTTCCGGAATGGTCTTGGCCGCCATTCTTCCCCGGCCCGCCCGGACCAAAGGTTGGGAGCATGGAGAACCCAATCGCCAATAACGCACAAGCCGCCAGGGCAATGCACCTTTGCCGGCTAATGCCTCGACTTGTGCCGGGAACCCTTGGCTTTCGGGCTATTTTATCGACCAATTCCTGCCGATAGGATGCGGAAGGTTGCGGCAGGATCTGATTTTTTTCCTGGAACAAAATTTCGACCACTTGGCCCACTGTCTCTCGCGCTAGTTGGTCTTTCTCCAAAAGGTTTTCAAACTTCTGGGCCTGTTCCTCCACCAGCAGCCCGCGTACATATAAGCGGGCCATGGCTACCAGGTCTCGATCCGTAAGGTGTAGTAGTTGTTGATCAAACATAATCCGTCCCCCAAAGCCGTCGCAGCTTTTTTAAACCTTCGTGCATCCTTGCCAAGGCCGTGTTTACCGGGCAGTTAAGTATATGGGCGATCTCCCGGAAGGATTTCCCTTCAAAGATCCGTTGGTGAATCACTTCCTGTTGATTGGGCGAGAGCCGGCTAAGCAGCCCCTTGAGGCGAGCCGCTTCTTCCTGCTCTTGAGCCACCGTTACTGGAGAGGGAGCCGGGTCCAGCAATACCTGGTGAACGAAGTCCACCGGTGTTTTGCCTTTTTGCTTGCGTTTCACCAGCATGGCCTGGTTATAAGCAACCGTAAAGAGCCAACCTCGAAAACGCGATTTGTCGAACTGATCCATATTCTGCAGTGCTCGGCACCAAGTTTCCTGCAAAGCATCTTCCGCCTGGTGAAAGTTCCTCAATATCCCCAGCAAAAAATGAAACAGTGGGGATTCATAGCGATCCAACAGGCTTTCCAAGGCCTGCCCATCGCCTCTTTCATAGCGAAGCAATAGATCACAATCTGATTCTTCGGGAAGCGCATACTCAGCAAATCCAGGATTTCTCCTGCCCGAGATAGCTTCCTTTAAATTGTTCCCATTATTCGCCATTACCAATCAATCCATTTTCGGTTGCCGAGACAACTCATGATGCCGATAGTATGTTGACAGTTTTTCGGTGCTTTGAGAAGAGAAATTTGTAATTCCAAAAGATGGAATTCAAAAGTGAGCAAATCATTCCACCTCCGGCAAATCTAATTCCGGGCTCCAAGCGACAAGCGAGTGATTCACTTCCTGCTGCGCTGATGGGATGGTATTATTGAGGAAAATTGGTCAGTAAGGAGGTTCTCCGTGGCATCCACCCACAAAACATTGGAAACAATCCAGGAGGAAATATTTTATTCCAGTTCGGATGGAGAACCCTTGGGAGAAAGCACTATCCACATCGAAGCCTTGATGGTCTTCTTCCAATGCTTGCAAAAGCATTTAGATTTTTGTTGAAGAAGAAGAAATATGTACCCATTAAACCGGATCGAAAATCGCGTTATTAAGCAAAGAACTAAACCTACTCTTCATAGCAGAAGACACAACTTGCGCTGTATTGATCCAGATTCGGGGGAACTGATTCCAACCGCAAATGAGCGGGTTGAAATGGAAAGAAACGGGTTGAAAAATTAGAAGATGAAGTAGCTTGTTTAAAAGCTCAATTAAAAAGCAAAGGATAAAGGGAAAGATTAGTCCATTTCCAGGCCCATTGATCTTCTTGGGCTTTTTGGGTTCCCAGAAAGCAAAAAATTTGATTCTGTTTAATTTTCCGGTTTCAATAACGAATAATAACAGTATCTAAGCATTTTTCTTATGCCTTTTCCTCTGGCCTGGAGATTTCCACAATATGTTGCCCACCAGCCATCTCGTCGGTTTCGGCCTTCAGCAAATATGTGAAACCGGGGGTCGAACCTTCTCGACTTTTCTTTCTCGGCATTTCCAAGACCATAGCAAAGCTTTGCCGAATGCAATAAAAACTGCCAATGACCGCGCTTGGCAAGTTCTTGGTATGGCCTTGGGTGGTGACAGTTTCCTGAATCGGATTGGCCAATTTCTCTCCAAAAATGCCGAAGCACTTGCCATGCGGGACCAGATTCGGATTTATTTCAATCGTTCAATAGATCCGTACTCCGAGTTCGATGAAAATTTCCGGCAGGATTGTCTGAACGAATGGCAACAAGCTCGAAAAGATGGAGTCTTTTCCCTTAGCACTTCCGAAGCACAATTCTTCGAAGTAGCCGAATCATTTAAACGGTATACCGATCAACAATCCCTCATCGAGGGTTCCGCCTCAGCGATGCAAAATGTCGCAAACGAGTTGGAGGGAAAATATCCAAAACTAGCATGTTTATTAGCCAAGAAGGTTAGCAACGCAGTTCCATTGTTAGCAGCGGCCTTTCTTTTTTTCCTGCGACGAGAAATAGCCAAAAACCAGGAACTAACCAATGAACTCTCCTTCGTTCATTTGCAACAACTCCAATCTTCGGAAGAAATGCATTTTGAGCAGATCACCAAATTGCTTCAGTCCTGCGAAGGAAAGGTGAATGAAATCCTCGAAAACATACGAGGACTCCAGTCCGGAATGCTGAACATTAAGGCAACCGTTGACCGCCTTGAGGAAATGAATCTCAGTAACGCCTCTGAAGTCCGCACCCTTTTCTCCGATGTTCTGAAACGGCTGGATGACCTAAAGATGGAAAGAGGCGAGGTTAAACCCGATCACTCTCTCAGTATCCGTAACCCAGAAGAACGCCATTTGGTCAAGAAGTTCCTTTCCCGATTCCGACAACTTTCTCGCCAAGAACAGGAACAACTCCCGGCATTGCTCAACGGCATTGGCAAGCTGCAAATTGGTGCCGGTGATTTCGCCGGTGCTGAGCGATCGTTTGAGGAAGTCGCCGGCAATGTTTCCGATACCGAGTCAAAAGCCGAAGCCCACTTTAACGCCTATCGAGCCTTATTGGAGCAAAGGGATTGGGAGAACGCACTCAAAGAGATTACTCAGGCTGCCAAACTCGATCGGGACCGCTTTGCTCCTTTTCCATTCCAACGCTACCAGCCCAAAGAAATCCTTGGAGCGGGTGGATTCGGAACTGCTTTTCTCTGCCACGATAATAAACGGGAAATGAAAGTTGTAATCAAGACTATTCACACCGCCGATCTTTCCCGCAGCCTCCAAGAGGTCCGCAACGAAGCCTCCACTCTGATACAGTTGAATGACCAAGCCATTATCGACTTATTGGATTTCGACTACATGAATAACCGGCCGTACATGGTCATGGATTATTTTCCCGGGATGACTTTGGAGGATTATGTCAAACGTAATGGCCCTTTATCCCTAGCGGATTTGATCGAAGTAGCCCAAGAAATTGCTCGGGCAATGCAGTCTGCGCATCAAAAAGGTGTTTTTCATCGCGATTTGAAACCTGCAAACATTCTCGTCCGCAAGCAAGAGGAAAAATGGACCGTAAAAATTATTGACTTTGGTTTGGCCCTTCACCAGGACGCTGTCGAAACCAGCATGGCGGTTCATTCCCATGGGGAAACCATTCTGAGCGCCAGTGTTGCCGGTACGATGGAATATGCACCGCCAGAACAAATGGGCAAGTTTCCAGGGATCGTCGTTGGCCCTTATTCCGATGTTTATTCGTTTGGCAAGACGTGTTTCTACGCCCTTTTCAAAACCACCGATCCCAAAAGTCGGCACTGGAAAGAAAAGGGGATTTCCAGTCCCTTCCAAGAATTACTGGAACTTTGCACGGAATCGGAAATTACGGATCGGTGCACAGGTTTTGACGAAGTCCTGCGCCGCATCAAATCTGAAATGGTTCCTGCGGAGTTAAACAGTCAACACCTACAATCCGAAGGAGAAAAGAAACTTCGGGCTTTATTGGAGGAAACCTACTCAGGTTCCAACAGCCAGATTTCTACTGAGGACATGAAGAATGCAAAAGCCATATTCGACCAATACGAACTGACGAAGGACCGGTATCAAGAGATTGTCAACGAAGTCCGGGAGCAGAGAAGTAATCAACAACAAGATCTGACTGCTCGACTGGACTTTGCTCACCGAACCTTGGACCAATCCCATCAACAAGCCCGAAAACTGGCAAATGAGTACGACTATGCCACAGCCAAAATGGTTCTGGAATTGATCCCCAAACATTTGCACCATCTCCGCGATACGATCCTGTTAACCCATGTTAACAAATGCCATCAGCGAGTCGTTTCTCTGGAAGAAGAAATCCGCCAAGGTGTTGAAACGACGCGGTTGGAAAGTTTGCGCCCCATTATCGAAGAATTGCTGGAACTGCAACCCAACCGAGAGGACATGCTTAAGTTGCTGGCGGAACTGCCCAGGCCGCCGGAGAAGTTTACCAATTCACTTGGAATGTCTTTCGTGCTGGTTCCAAAAGGAACCTTTTGGATGAGCGAGAAAGGAGAAAATGCCAAGAACTTGGTCCAAATCCCTCAGGATTTCTATATGGGAGCTTATTTGGTTACTCAGACCGAATGGCAAACTATCATGGGTGCTAACCCCAGCTACTTTTCTCGGCGAGGTCCCGGGAAAAATGAAGTCACTCATATTTCCAATGAGGATCTTCAACGCTTTCCGGTCGAGAATGTATCCTGGACGGATTGCCGGGAATTCTTAAGGAGACTCAATGCCAGGGAATTGGATCTTTACTGGCAGTATCGCTTGCCCACTGAGGAAGAATGGGAATATGCCTGCCGGGCGGGTGCATCGTCTAAAGAAGAATGTTCCTTTGATTATTACTTGAATAGTCCGACAATAGAATTACTGCCGCAACAAGCGAATTTCAATAAAGATTGGTGGCACCCCACCAAAGTAGGATCCTATGAACCAAACTCTCTTGGGCTATATGATATGCACGGCAATGTTTGGGAGTGGTGTCAGGAATCGAACGGAAGTTTATCTCGAAAGATCCGTGGCGGGAGTTGGATATTTCAAGCCGAGCGCTGCAAAGCCGCCTCCCGGTATTCCTGGTCCGACAAAGCAGATTATGACCTTGGACTGCGGTTGGTTCGGGTTCGAGTAAAAGGATAAAAGGTAAATAATTGGTTTAGTTTGGAAATTGGTAACTTTTTGATTGTGATTGATAGGTTACCAACAATTTCTATTGCCTTCTGGGATTGCCATCTTATGCCTGCAACATTCAAAGATTTGACCAACTATCTGGTCCAACTGGGAATCGATGACGTCCCTCATACCAAGAAATATTATCTCGGCCACCTGATCGCTGTTTATCGCATTCTCCAATCTAAAGGTTGCGATGAGGATGTTTGCCGTGGAGGAATGTTTCATTCAATTTATGGGACTGAGCGGTTTCAGGGATTCAAAATCGAGTTGGAAAGGCGACAAGAGGTACGGGAATTGATTGGCGAGCGGGCCGAAAGATTGGCATATCTCAATTGTGCCATGGACCGATCCACCTTTGATTCGGCAGTATCCAAGAATTCTGAGCCTTATCGCTTTTTGGATCGCTTTACCAATCAGGAAGTGGTCTTATCCAATGAAGATTTTTCGGATCTTTGCCGCATTCACCTCTACGATTGGTTGGAACAAGTCCCCCGTTCGGAGTGCTGGGATTATCGAAAAGAAGCTTATCTGGAAATGGCTCGATTTTTAGGTGACCAAAGTGTATCCGATTATGAGGGAGTTTTTTGTCAGGCGAAATGAGTCTTAATTTTCGCCGCCTTTCAATCGCCGAAGTGCTTCCTTTGCTTCGATGGTTAATAAGGCTTCCCGGTTTCCATTGGCCAGTGCCTGAAGCAATTTCTTTGAATCGTCATTGTTCATTCTCTCCAGGACTTCAATGGCTCGAAGCTTTCGAAGATTCTGAGGGTTGTCCCACAACTCTTCCATTTTTTCCAAAATTAGTTTGATTCGCCTTTGCACTTCAGAGGATTTCTTTGTTTCTTGTAGTTGTTTAAGAACTCCTTTTATTCCTCTGCCAAATTGCTCCAGTTTCTTTTGCGCCATCACTCTTTGGCGAAAACGTCTACTATCCAGTTGATCCACAAGTTGGTTGATTTCATCCTTTTCCGGTATGTGGACGGGTGCCAATTGGTGCCGCAAAAAGGGTAGGGTTTCTCTGGGAGAATAAACCATGGCCCAGATGGCGCGATAAGCTTTTCGTGCATCCTGACCTTTTAGGTGATCCCAACAGTTTTTGAGTTCCGCGGGAGTAAGCCGCGGTTGCTTCTCCGAGGCTTTCCCACCAGTAATATCCCAAAGGGATACAGTATTGTTTGACTCCGATGCGAGCATTGTTCTCCCGCCGGGCAAGATACGTGCGGACATAAAGGATCCCGGCAAACGCAATCGTTCCTTGCCGGTTGCCAGTTCCCAGAGCAACAAATCATCGTCCTGGCTGGCAAGCAAACAGCGGTTATCGGGAGAAAACCTAAAAACTAAACCAATTTCAAATTTCGTTTTGCGAACCTCTTTTCCCGAAGATACCTCCCAAACTCCGGCAAAGGAGGCCACCGTACCAAAAGTCGAGGCAACTAATTTTCCATCGGGGGAAATCAGCAAAGTATCCGTATAGACTCCACTGTAAATTGCCGGTTTCAACTCCTGGTTTTTGTCCAAGTCATACCGCCTGATATTGGAGTTGTCATAAAACACGAGAAACCTTGAGTCCCTGGACACGGCAAACATGGTCGATTGAGGATCCTTGAGTTGGAGGCTTACCCTTTTTTTACCCGTTCGAAGATCTAATAGTTCAATAGACCGTTGGTTGCTAAAAACAACGCTTTTTCCATCAGGAGTCATCTCAAAAAGGTTGGTGGGGGAAACCTTTTGGAAATGTTGTTTGCCACTGCTCATATTCCAACATCGAATGATATCCTTGCTGTCGCGGGTTAAGAAGAATTCTCCACCCGGTGATATTTCCATGACCGACAATGTTCCTGCCAAGTTTTTTGATTTCAATCTTTTTCCCGACCGGACATCGTAGGTGTAAAGGAAATTGGTGGCAATTTCCTCCTCCCCAAACTCCCGCGCTCCGATATAAAGTTTTGTTTCATCCCGCGAAGACGCCAAGCAACTGATTAAATTTTGCGAGTCTTTTATGGCATAAACCATTTGCCCGGTCTTCTAGTTCCACCCATAAACTCGATTCCCGGCGGCTGTCACCAAGCGATTGTTTTTTGGGGAGAATAACGAAAAATAGTCCAGGGAAGATTGATGGGCGACAGAATCCAAGATCTGCTTTTGTCCCGTTATTGGGTCCAGAAGGTGAATACATCCCTCGTTGGTGCTGGCGGCAAGCGTTTTGCCATCCGGAGAGAAAGCCAATTCATTCGCCGGCAAACGAAATTTGCGAATGGCTTTTTTGCCGGCGAGTTCTATACCCAGGATGTCGTACCAAACCGCTTCCTGAATCTTTCCTGGATTCCTTAATTTTTCTGAACCCACAAACAACAATTTGCCATCGGGAGAAAAAACTGGGTGGGAAGTTACGGTGACATTCCATTCTGCCACTTTTTTGGGTCCCTTACCAATCTTCCAAAGAATTAACTTGTTCTCGCAACCAGAAGCCAGCCACTTGCCGTCTTTTGAAAATCCGACGTGTAATGGGGTCCCCGAATGCCCCTGCAGGAATCCAATAGGGTTCCCAGTTTTAACATCCCAAAGCTGAAGATCCCGAGTTTCTGTAACGGCGAACCGTTTTCCATCCGGTGAGAAAACCCCGTTCGAAAACAATTTAAACAGGCAAATAGTTTGGAGTTCTTTTCCCTCGGGAGTCCAAATTCCTACTTGGCTTCCCGAGATAATCCCTAACCGGGCATTAGGGAGAATTTTGATTTCGTGAATCCGGCGTTTCCCTTCCTGCCACTGGCGAATCAAATTCCCGGTTTTTAGATCCCAAACACTTATCATTCCTTTGGTATCCCCGGAATAAATTCGCTTCCCATCCGGAGATAAGGCAAAGGCACAAACTCCGCTTTTCTGTTTAAGACGCTTTAGTCGCTGCCCCGTTTTTCGGTCCCAAAAGTTAATAATTCGGTTGTATCCCGCAGAGATGACATACTTGTTGTCTTTGGAGAAAGCCAAACTGGTTAATCCTATTCCCTGCCGGAGCCGGGTTGTGCCAAATCGCTGAAGACAGTGACGGGGTAAAGGATCTTCAAAGGTATTTTGATTGGATTGGGCTCCGGCGAAATTGATTTCAAGGATTAACCCGGCCAGTAGAGATGGAATAATCAACCATGAAATGCGCATGGAACTCTTCCACATGGAAAGGAAAACCTACTGCTATAAATATGATCAAAATCGAACGGAAAGTAAAATAGATTCCGAGGATATAGAAATTTGGAAAAAACAGGCTCAAGAAATCCGAGGGTATTTTTGGTGGGCATCGGAACTGTTGCTATTCATTCCAATCGGAACCGGCGAGGTTGCCTTCCCAAGTGGACAGGCGGCAAGGTCAAACCATTGGCGTTCGCCATCGCAAATTCGATTTAGACCAATCCAATGGACGACTTCCGGTTCATCATTCTTGAGATGGAAAATAACTTCGGTGGGAGTTCCGTCCATGAAATGGATCCGGCCAATCGGACCCACCCGTTCCAGATAAAAGCGACGGACCCGGTGTCCCGGAATGCGAATCAAGTCATCATCACGGTCCTTCAAGGGGAAGTTAATGAGTTGAATTAGACATTCTTCCCGATCCGCCAAGTAACGGTTTAAACCCAACAAGCGTTGGCCTTTTTGGCAAAACGCATCCAACCCTACGGCAACTTCGCGACCGTCGGGCCAAAAAGGGCGAATACCAATATAGTGGATACGATCTTTTTTCCGATCTCGAGCGGGATCACGACGGAAGAGTACAGTCAAGGTGTATGCCATCCAGCTGTATTCTCCAGGGAGGAGTGAAAAGATTCGTGGTGTGTAGAGCAAATCGCACTGAAATCCCTCTCATGGCAATGACTCACAACCTATCTAAATTACGTAAATCACACAAACTTTATTCTTTTACTATATATCAATTTGACGTTATAAGTCTACCCGCTAGTGTCTAAATTCTCTCTGACAACCACAACCTAATCGTTATTATCGGAGGTTTCTTACTCAATTAACCTTTAGTTGGAGTAATTAGGAAGTTCCAGAAATTATGGGAATTATGGTAATTTTCAGGGATAAAAAAATGAAGTGAATTGCGAGACTTCAGGCCGGAAGTAAACGGGAATTAATTTGACTTAAATTCAACAAAAACAGACAGTTACAAAAATGATGGATAATTCGAAGTGTCAGCTGAAAAGCGATCCCTGCTCGATATCGAAAGAAGATTCTGGCACTTTTCCCAGATGTTGGTAGGCCTTTGGAGTTGCCATGCGGCCTCTTGGCGTACGGACAATAAATTGCTCCCGTAAAAGGAAAGGTTCGATCTCATCACTCAAGGTATCCGTAGGCAGATTCATGGTTGCTCCCAATGCTTCCACTCCAGTGGGGCCGCCATCAAACACGGAAATCAGCACCTCCAAATAACGCCGGTCCTGTTTGTCCAAGCCCTCAATATCGACTTCGGCCATCTTCAATGCCGCTTGAGCCACTTCTTGGGTAATTTTCCCGTCTGCTTCACTAGTAGCAAAGTGGCGGGTCCACCATAACCGCGAGTTGGCAATGCGAGGGGTCCCTCGGCTCCTGCGGGCCAACTCAATGGCGGCCTCTTGGGTGATATCCACCTGCAATTTCCTAGCATTAATGGTGATGATCTGTGCAAGTTCCTCCATGTTATAGAATTCCAGATGCTCATGCATTTTAAAGCGGTCCCGCAGAGGTCCGGAAAGCATTCCGCTGCGAGTTGTGGCCCCAACCAGAGTAAAATGTTTCAGCTTCAAAGAGATAGTTCGGGCATGAATTCCTTCACCCAAAACAATATCCACCCGGAAATCTTCCATCGCCGGGTAAATGAACTCCTCGACAACCCGCGGCATCCGGTGGATTTCATCCACAAACAAAATAGATCCTTCGCCGGCGTTGGTAAGAAACGGTAAAAGGTCCCGTGGAGTATTCAAAGCCGGACCGCTGGTCATTTGAATGGAAGTGCCCAGTTCATTGGGAAGAACAGTGGCGAAGGTGGTTTTCCCCAAACCGGGAGGGCCGTCGAACAAAATGTGCGACAAAGGCTCCTTAAGTTTCCGGCAAGCCCTCAATACAATCCCCAACCGCTGAACCACCGCTTTCTGCCCAATAACTTCCCGAAGCCACTTGGGCCGCAGCGCCGCATCGCGGTCATTCTCACCATCCGGGGTGGTGGATTGGACTATGGCTTCCCTTGTCACGAAGATCTCCGATGGTATCAGATTTTGTAGTATCAGACTTTGATTAACCACAGAAAACACGGAGAACACAGAGGGAATTCAAGAATTTATTTAGCTCCTCAGCGACCCCTGCGTTTTGATCTTCCAACTCTGTGGTCTCTGTGTCCTCTGTGGTTATAATTTAATCCGTAACTAAGAACTAATCCTGCCTTTGATGGATTTCCAAGATGATTTCTTCTACTGTCTTGAAATCTTTTCCTGAAGCCAAGACCTTGTCTAATTGGGTACGGGCATCCGCGGGCGAGTTGCCGATAGTTAGCAGAGCTTGGTAGGCGTCTTCCAAAAGTTGGGGATCTACTTTGCTTCCTGTTTTGCTGCCTTTCCCATTCGTGCTCTCGGTTATCATGGCAAAGCGAGTAACTTTCTTCTTGAGCGTAGTAACGATTTGGTCCGCCGTGGCATTGCCGATTCCTGGAAGAGTGGTTAACCACTTGGAATCTTCCCGGTGAATGGCGTTGGCAATATCCTGAATGGGGTTCGATAAAGCCGCTAATGCTTTGCGAACTCCTACTTTATTGACGGAGCAAAACAATTCAAAAAATTCCAACTCCGAATCGTTCAGGAACCCAATCAGTCTTGGAACCACCCTGCCCTGCATGGGATTTCCATCCAGAAATTCCGTGGTGTGCAAGGTTAATTCCTTCCCGACTTGATTTTGAATTTTGCGGCGAACAAATTCCGGGATGAGAACCTGATACTCCAGCCCGCCGATTTGCAGACGGGCTTCTTCTGCCAACACGCGATTGAGATTACCGGTGACCTTCGTGATCATGGATACCTCAGAAGGTATGCCGAAATTCGTAATAGTGACAAAGAGCAGCCGCCATGGCGTCGGCAACATCAGCCGGTTCCGGAACCTCGGCCAAACCCAGTTCCTGCTGCATGGTCCGTTGCATCTGATCTTTGGACGCTCGCCCGCTGCCGGTGATGGTCTTCTTTATACGAGTTGCATTATAGTTCACCACCAACATTTGATGTTGTGCTGCCGCCAGTAATAAGGCCCCTCTGGCATGGCCCATCAAGATTGCCGTCCGCGGATGAGCATAATGGGAGAACAACTTTTCCACCACCATCACGGTGGGGGAATAATCTCCAATGACCTCAGCGATTCCATCGTATAGTTTTTTCAGACGCTTTTCCACGGGACCTGATTTCCCCGAATCACTGCCGCGAATAATACCCGCTTCGCATACGGTAGGTCGAGTGGGATTCGTTTCCAGGACCGCATAGCCGGTTACTTTAAGTCCCGGGTCGACACCCAATATGCGGATGTTTTGGTTCGCCATATTCCTTTAGCACCCAAGTGAATAAGTCAGCCATAGTAAGAATGCCGAAAACTTGAGGAGCATCCGAATTTAATCAGGAGTCCCGCTGGATTTTGGATTTGCTACCCACACGTAGGTCTGCCTAGATTCTCATAGAACTTGCTTTAGGCAAAAACGCAGAAGATTTAGGGGGGTAGGGGTGAGAATGCCAACCAAACTCTGAAGCATCCCAAATCCGGGGGGACACCCCTTTAATTCTACCTGGACAAAATCGGCAAATAATATTAGGAAGCCCTCTTTCCACAAATTCTCTACCACTATAACTTTTGGTTGCCACAAATATGGTCTGGCAATCCCTGTATTCAAATCAGGTCAACTCACTTTCACCAATTAAAGCGTTTACGTTTTTCTTGATGGCTACCGTACTTCTCCTGTTTTTCCATCCAGGTTGCTGTTTCGCACAACAGGCTTTGCTGGGAGAACCCTATCCGGGAACAATTCCCGCCGAAACCGAACCAAAATCAAAAGGAATCAAATCCGGACCTAGCACTGGAATAGATCCAGAAGACTTAAACAAACCCAAACTGAAATACGGTTACGATAATGGATTTTTCCTCCAGAGTGTATCTCGAAATCAATGTGGAGGAGAACGATCCTACCGCATGCGCATTAATGGCTGGTTTCAACTCCGGCATTCTTATTTGAACCCTACGAATGAGAATCCGATGCAAAACTCAGTCGAATTTGAACGATTGCGATTAATTTTTAGCGGGCACGTTTTATCTAAGAGCTTACGGTATTTTATCCAAATGGATGGCGACAGTGACGGCGAGACCCAGGTGGATTTCTTGGATTACTACCTGGTTTGGGATGCCGGCGAAGAACTCTGGGGATTGGAGAAAGGTTATTTTGGCCTCAAAGCCGGCAAATGGAAGATGCCTTTTAATCGCACTCGGGCAGAATCCGGACGCAAGCTGTCTTTCACAGAGCGATCCGTGGCCAGTGTGTTCTTTGATATCAACCGAAGTGTCGGGGTGGGACTTTTTGGCCGCGTTGATCTTTTTGAAAAACCAACTATCTGGCGGGTGGCCCTTTTCAATGGGTTCAAAACCGGCGGCTTTCTTCCCGGGCGAGCGGGCGACCTGGATAACAACCTCGCTTTCTCCGGACGGAATTTCTCCGTTATGGTAGGTGAGTGGGG
>CAZPPD010000052.1:0-13240 GCA_964588185.1 uncultured Alcaligenaceae bacterium
TGTTATTATTTTGCTCTGTCCAAGTTTCAAAATCAGTTGCTGGAGTATTTTGATCAGCATCCGGATTTTATTCAGCCCGAATCGCGGCGAAATGAGGTCTTGGCCTTCGTTCAAAGTGGATTGGAAGATCTAAATATCTCCCGGACCGGCGAAAAATGGGGGATTCGCATTCCGTTCGACGAAGAATTCACCATCTACGTCTGGTTTGACGCCTTGTTAAACTACATAACCGGAATCGGCTACGGGCAGGATGAGGAGCAGTTCCAGAACTGGTGGCCCGCCGACGTTCATTTCATCGGCAAGGACATTACCCGCTTCCACTGCGTCATTTGGCCGGCCATGTTGATGGCTGCCGGAGTGGAAATTCCCAAGACAGTCTTCGGTCATGGGTTCGTTTACATCAAGGGAGAAAAGATCAGCAAGACTCTTGGCAATGTGGTCGAGCCAATGGACTTGATCACCAACTTTAGCTCGGAGGCGTTTCGGTATTACTTCATGAGCCAATGTCCGTTCCCCGGCGATGGCGAGTTTAGCTGGGACCGGTTTAATGAGGTCTACAACGCGGACTTATCCAACAATCTCGGGAATCTCTACAGCCGTGTTGTCAAGTTGGTCAGCAAGAATTTCGAGGGCGTTTTGGCCGATGTGACCAGTGAGGATCCTTCCGTTATTTACTTTAACCAAGACACGGAAACGACTGTGGAGCAAGTTGAGAGCCACATTGAAGCATGTCAGTACAATGTTGCCTTGCAAAAGATCTGGCAGCAAGTTTTAGACCCGGTTAATCGCTACTTGGAACGGACCGAACCATGGAAGCTGGTAAAAATGAATAAGGACTTCGCCAAACGGGTTCTTTATGATGCGGTGGACCAACTGCGCGTGATTTCCATCCTTATAAAACCATTCTTGCCCCGGACGTCAGAAAAGATTTACCGGAGCTTTAATTTTGCCCAGCCTTGGGAAAAAGTTTGCTACGAGGATGTATTTGTTCATGCCAGCCAGGGTGAGGAAAGGAAGTTACTCGCCGAATTGGAAGATGGCAAGGTTCCGCCGCTGTTTCCGCGGATCGAAGCCAAGAAAGAAAATTAGAGTATGCCCAAGATTGACCATTTGGAATTTGAGGTGGACCGGGCCGTCAACTGGCTCATGCACATGCTTTCTATCGAGGGAATGACAGGCAAGGAAAAGGCAGTTGGGGAAGAGGTCGTCCGGCTGCTGAGAGATATTGGGGTGCCTGCTACGGCTATGGCTTTTGACAAGGCAAACCTGAAGATTCCTCTGCCGACGGAGACCGGAAACCTGATCGTTAAACTAAAAGGGAACCGCAAAGGACCTCGCCGCCTGTTTATGACGCACCTGGATACGGTTCCCTTGTGTGCCGGCGCGGTTCCCAAGCGTAAAGGCAATCGTATTTTCGCGGATAGTCCCACCGCTTTAGGTGCGGATAACCGAGTTGGTGTTTCTTGTCTGATCAACATGGTTGCCAATCTTCTTCAGAAGAACCTTCCTCATCCGCCGATTACAATTGTGTTCACAGTTCGCGAGGAGAGCGGATTGTGGGGTGCTCGCCACCTCAATCCTGCCGACTTGGGCAAAGACATTTCCATGTGCTTTAACATCGATGGACGATCTCCGGAGGAGTTAGCTATTGGTGCAGTTGGGGCGGACCGCTGGCATGTGGAGATCAAGGGATTGGCCGCTCATGCCGGTGCCCATCCGGAATTGGGAGTATCCGCCATCATGGTCGCGTCGATTGCCTTGGCCGACGTAAAGCGGAAAGGCTGGTTTGGCCGCATAGTCAAGAACGGCAAACAAGGCACTTCCAACGTGGGCGTTGTTGGCGATTCCCAGGGGCGAAGTGCCGGGGCGGCGACGAACGTGGTAACGGATCATGTCATCATCCATGGAGAATCCCGCAGCCATGATTCCGGGTTCATTGGTGAAATCACTAAAGCCTACAAAGAGGCCTTCCAGTCCGCAGCCAAGGAGGTTACCAACGTCAACGGAAAGAACGCCCGCATAAAATTTCAGGCAAGTCGGGATTATCATCCATTTCGGTTGCCCGAAAAAAGTGAGGTGGTCCTTCAAGCGATCACGGCAGCCGAACAAGCAGGCTTAAGCCCGACACTGCGAACCATAGATGGCGGGTTGGACGCAAACTGGATGGTGAAGCACAAAATCCCAACGGTTACTTTTGGTGCAGGTCAAAATAAGATCCATACCGTGGATGAATACGTTGAGCTGAAGGACTTCGAAAAAGCCTGCCGTTTTGCTTTAGCTCTGGCCACCATGTAGTTCTCAGTTTTCAGCAATTACTCTTAATCCTTCCTGAAAACTGAAACTGAAAACTGAAAACTCAAATGAAAGTCCGCATCGGAAATGGCTGTGGTTTTTGGGGAGACAATTTGGATGCCCCGATCCTCTTGGCGGAACAGGGGCAACTGGATTACCTGACCTTGGAATACCTGGCCGAACTAACCATGTCGATTCTCGCATCGCAGAAACAGCGCAAACCCGAAGCCGGCTATGCTCGGGATTTTTTGGACGTGCTTTCTCGCCTTACCCCTATCCTGAAACAACAACCCAATCTGAAAATTATAACTAATGCCGGCGGAATGAACCCAAGAGCCTGCGCCCAAGAGACAAAGAAGATTTTGCACCAAGCAAATTTACCTTTTAAAACCATTGCCATCGTTCATGGTGATGACCTGCTACCGGATCTTGAGGCTATCCTTGGCCAAGGTCAAACACTGGACAACCTGGACACGGGAGAAGCAATCGCTTCAGTAAAGGACCGGATTGTTAGCGCGAACGCCTACCTTGGCGGCGGTCCTATCCAAGCGGCATTAAGCCAGAGAGCGGACATTGTCATTACCGGCAGAGTAGCCGATGCTTCATTGACAGTAGCACCGGCGGTCCATGAGTTGGGCTGGTCTTGGCAGGATTACGACCGCCTATCGGCTGCTACGGTGGCAGGTCACCTGATTGAATGCGGAGCGCAGGTAACAGGAGGTCTTTGGTGCAACTGGAAGGAAATCGATTTGGCAAATGTTGGATATCCTATTGCCGAGATTGAGGAGTCGGGATCCTTCCATATTACTAAGCCCGCGGGAACTTGTGGAGCAGTGAACTATGAGACGGTAACCGAACAACTCCTGTATGAGGTAGGCGATCCTACAAACTATTTGACACCGGATGTGGTTTCCGATTTCACCAGTGTTCAGATCAATGAGTTGGGCTCGGATAAGGTTCGAGTGACTAATACCAAAGGGAAACCGCCTACCAACACCTACAAGGTTTCCCTTGCTTATCGGGACGGATTTGCTGCTGCAGGGACATTGTTGATCTACGGAGAGGATGCAGCCGGCAAAGCTCAGAGGTGCGGGGACATTATTTTGCAGCGGCTGAAACGAGCAGATGTTTCTCTGGACCAAACCTATGTCGAATGTTTAGGGGCAGGCTCTTGTGTTCCCATTCATTCCTTGCGGAAGGATCTTCAAGAAGTAGTGCTCCGGATTAGTGTTCGCGATTCTAAGAGAGAAGCGGTGGAACGTTTTGCCAAGGAGATCGCTCCGTTGGTTACTTCCGGGCCACCCGGAGTTACCGGCTATACTACCGGCCGTCCGGTTGTGCGCGAGGTTTTTTCCTATTGGCCAACGTTGATTGCCAAGGATTTGGTGCGGCCTCAAGTGGAGGTGGTGTAGTGGCAGAAACGGAGACTATCAAACTGAGGGAGATTGCTCACGGCCGCAGTGGGGACAAAGGGAACCATGCCAACATTGCCGTAATAGCTTACACCTCAGCCGGCTTTCAATGTCTGCGGGAAAACCTGACCCCAGAAAAAGTGGCCTAATATTTTGCTCCATTGGAGGCGACGAAGGTCGAGCGGTATGAGGTGAGCAATATCAATGCGTTCAATTTTCTCCTCTACAATGTGTTGGGAGGAGGTGCCAGCCGATCCCTTCGGAGTGACACGCAGGGGAAGACGTTAGCGTTGGCGTTGTTGGAGATGGAGATCGAAAAGCCGGAGAATATTGAATAGATGATGCGAAAATAAACTCCAGCTTCCCTTGGCTTTGCTTGGGTTATATGCTTATGCCACAGCAAAGTCTGTGTTTTGGCGCCCCGGTTGAGGATTTTAAGGAGTATATGCCGTGAATCTGGTGCTCGATACGCACACAATTATTTGGGCGGTCGATCAACCAACTCAACTTTCCTCCACAGCAGGTCTCGCCCTGCAAGATCCAAAAAAAAGTAACTATGTCTCTGATTGGCAGCAATTGGCATCCTTTTCACCGTCACCTAACGGTGTTTTGACGGTGCGAAGGTACTTTAATCAAATCCCTTTTTTTTTCGTCTTTCCCCATAAACTCTTCCACTTCTGTCGCCGGGAACTCCTGTGCGTTTCCTGTGGCGGACCGGTCTGGAAAAACATTTGAATTCCGGCTTAAAACCGGACCTCCCTGGATTTCGAGTGGTAAGGTTAGGAGGGAAAACGGACACTTACTCACCATCAGGACGATGTTGGAAGCTGGTGTCCCTGGGCTTTTAGGAATACAGGTCACACCTATGAAAAAGCGAATTCTAATTGTGTTTCTGAGCCTGACCGCCTTACTGGTGGCAACTCAGCCAACCTTAGCCTTTTTTGGCAAATGGAAATTCAATAAATGGTCGTTACACATTGTGTGCCGCCAATATAATGCATTCTCTCCGGTCTGCGCCGGTTCCATGCGGTGCATGGGGTGCTGCCCGTTCCCCTGTGGCGGAATGGGCCATCATGGCTGCGGCCACCAACCCCATTGCGGCCCGGCTCCTTGTTGTGACATGGGACATTGTCCTCCTTCGTGCTGCAGCACCGGTGGATGCTGTAATGTCGGCTGCTTGCCTTCTCCATCCGGCCCGGCAGCTAAAGCAAGCGCCAATGATCAAGAAGGCAATGAAGGATTTACTCCGCCTCCACCAACACCGTTGCCGACAATGTCCTACTACTATCCGCAAACTCAAACCCAACCGGTGGGTCATTATCCCGGCTACTATCCACAATATTACAATCCCTACTACCGGATGCCACAAACGTATCCGGTTCCTCAGCCTTATGGGGTACCACAGAACTATCAGACCCCTCAGTCTTACCGAGCCCCCGGGTACAATCCTTGGGTTCGCCCGGTAAGCTACTCGGCTCCAAGCTACTGGTACGGACGGTAACTTTTGCTTGCCTTTGCTAGGATGCTTTGGTTTTCAACTTCTTGGTAAAAGGAGGATTGGGAAAACTCAATCTTGTTCGACAAAAAGAGCCGGTTTGCTTTTGAAGCAAGCCGGCTCTTTTTTATGATTGAAAAAATTCCTGTGGAACTTAACGGAGTTCTGTTTGGCCGGGCATTGGAACCGGAGGAACAGGCAACCGCATATCAAAGGTAAGACCTTCCGGCATTAGGCTTTCCTGGGAATTTAAGGCTTGCTCCCAAGTTACCTGTTGACCGGTGTAGGTTGCCATCCGCCCCATTATCGCGGTCAGCGTACTATGAGCCACATCTTGCAGAGCATTGAGGCGAGTGTCATTGCGAATGGCATTGATCAGTTCCACATGCTCTTGATCGTACGGGCGGTTATCGTTGCGGCGGTTAAAGGTCCACTCATTCGGCCCGGTGATTTGATAGTTGCGGGTAATCGGACCGGGGGAATTCCAGCGGCCCCGGGTTCCCGTCACTTCTTCGGAAACATTATTGGCACAGCCTTGAATCTGGCGGCACATGCTCAAGACCCGGGCTCCATTGGCATATTCAAAGTCCACGGCATGGTGGTCGAAAATATGGCCGAACTCCTCTGCGGTACGCACCTGACGACCGCCTAAGCCGACTGCTTTGGCGGGATGGCTGCGGGTAGCCCAGTTGACTACGTCCAAGTTATGGATGTGTTGTTCGCAAATATGATCGCCGGACAACCAGGTGAAATACAACCAGTTGCGAATGTGCCATTCCACGTCGGTCATCTGAGGGGTGCGAGCGCGATTCCACAAGCGTCCCTGGTTCCAGTAGCAGCGTGCAGAAGTAATATCGCCAATCGCGCCGTCATGAATGCGTTGCATGGATTGCAGATATCCGGTTTGATAGCGGCGTTGGGTACCGGCGACCACTTTCAGATTCCTGCGGTTGGCTTCCGCATAGGAGGCGAGGACCGAGCGAATACCCGGACCATCCACTGCTACCGGCTTTTCCGTAAAGAGGTGTTTCCCGGCTGCTATAGCCGCGGCGATGTGAATTGGCCGGAACCCGGGAGGAGTAGCCAGGATCACCAGATCGCAATTGCGAATTACATTCTGATAGGCATCCAAGCCGACAAATTGGCGTTCGCGGGGCACATCCACTTTGCCTTGCATGCGGCGAGATCTTTGGAATCGGTTCAAAGCACCATTCAAGCGGTCCTGAAAAGCATCGCCCATCGCTACCAACTTGACATTTTCACCGCCGTTGACACATTGCTCGGCAGCACCGGAACCTCGGCCGCCACAGCCAACCAACCCAACGCGGATTTCATCGTTGTTATTTCCCGCGTGGACATTGGCAACGGAAGCCAAATTCGCCGCTGCTACCGCAACTCCGGCAGCAGCCGCAGAGTTGGTCAAAAATTCTCGGCGATTGTTATTTTGATTGGACATTTATGAGACCTCCTGGAGAGTAAAAGGGTTTCAGTTTTCAGTTTTCAGCTCAATAATCCGGACTTTCGGGGGTTACTTTTGACCTTAGGTCTATGAGATTCTTTTGCTCCTCTACCGGACAGACAACGCGAAAGCCAACAAAGTCCGCGTCGGTCATCCACCAAATGCTTTGCGGCCGTTGGGGATCACGCTTCAGCCAATCCGGATGGGATTCCATGCGGGCGGCACTGCGGCATTCTTCCCAAGGGTCCAGCCAGGAGCCGCCGCGAACCACATGCGGATAACGTTTTTCAGTGGGAATGAAGACAGGACTAAGGGTAAGCATGTCCGTTGGAAATTTCATGTAATTTTTTTCGCCGTAATGGTCCAGACACCACTCACTGACATTGCCGTACAAATCGTAGAGTCCCCAAGGATTAGGTTTTTTCTTTCCTACCTTGTGGGCAATATCATCGGAAGTATTCTCGTACCAAGCATAATCATCCAGTTTTTTCGGATCATTGCCAAAGAAAAATGGTGTCGTGGTTCCCGCCCGGCATGCCCACTCCCATTCCGCTTCGGTGGGCAGGCGGTAAATCTTTCCGGTTTTCTTGGAGAGCCAGGCACAGTATTGCATGGCAGCATGATGGGTGATACACAAGACCGGATTGCCATCCCGGCCATGCCCAAAAGTTTCATCGGAGTAAGGTGGGGTGGGCTTGGTCACCGCATCCGCAGGACCCGGATTCGGTTTGGGATTAGCAGGCTTTTTCTTCTTCCTGCCCCCACCCCAATAAAGATCATATTCATTCCAGGTCACTTCACATTTGCCCATCCAAAAGGGCCGTATTTTGACTGGATGCTGCGGGCCTTCGTCTTTGTCTCGCCCTTTTTCACTCTCAGGGCTTCCCATCAAGAAGGAACCGCCGGGTATGGCAACCATATCGAAGCTGACCTTTGATTTGGGAATTTTTTGCGTGTAGTCGGCATGCTTCTTGGATTCCACGACCGGCAGTTTCGGCAGCTCATCTGCTTGAACATCCAGGAAGGACAACGAAACAATTGTTAAGCCCATTAGTAGGGCAAAGCCTAGAATAACAGTACGCTGGAAACATCTGTTCATTAGTGATATGCTCCAGTTGATTTTGTTGCAAGTTAACTTGAACGGAAAGGGCGACCTTTGATGGTAAAGCATTATTGTATAGGGTTTTCCCTGGTTTTCACGGCCTTGGCTCTTTTGGGCCCGGCCCGGGAAAACAAACTGCAAAAATATACATTCGCCGAAGTTCACATGGGCACGGAGTTCCGCTTGGTGTTTTATGCACCCAACGATGCCGTAGCCCGCAAAGCGGCCAATGCTGCCTTTGCCCGGATTGCAAAGCTCAATGATATCATGAGTGACTATGATCCTACCAGCGAATTGAGGCAGCTTTGTGAAAAATCGGGAGGTCCGCCGGTGAAGGTCAGCCGCGACTTGTTTACGGTCCTGTCACGGGCTCAGATTCTTTCGAAGAAAACCAACGGAGCGTTTGATGTTACGATTGGTCCGGTGGTTCGTTTATGGCGGAAATCGCGGCGGACAAGACGCCTCCCGGATGAGGAGCGTTTGAAAGCAGCCTTGAAGAAGGTTGGCTATCAAAAAGTCCGGCTGGATTCGGAGAATTTCTCCGTGCAATTGTTGGTGGAGGGAATGATGTTGGATTTGGGCGGGATTGCCAAAGGTTACGCTGCAGAGGCAGCGTTAGAAGTCTTGCGTTCCTTTGGAATTAACCGGGCTCTCGTTGCTGCCGGCGGTGATATTGCCGTTCGCCGACCCCCTCCGGGAAAAAAGGGCTGGATTATTGGCATCGGACGTTTGCGAAAACCGGACGCTCGCCCCAAACATTATTTGCTGATGAAGAATGGAGCCGTATCTACTTCGGGAGATGTCGAGCAGTTTGTGGAAATCAACGACAAACGTTATTCCCATATCGTGGATCCAAAAACCGGCTTGGGTTTGTTGGGGCGAAGCAGTACCACGGTAATCGCCAAAGATGGAACTGCCAGTGATAGTCTGGCAACCGCGATTAGCATCTTGGGACCGGAGAAAGGAAAGAGATTGTTGCCCAAGACAAAAGGATTGGCTTTGTTTGTGGTCCGCGAAAATAAAGAAGGAAAGTTGGAAACGATTGAATCCAAGAGTTATCAGGAATATCAGCTCTCCCCTGAGGAGGAATAATCAAAACGGGTGCTCCACATCGGTTTGGTAAAACCCAACAGAGTTAACCACCAAACCTGTAGCTAAATCTTCAGTACCAAGTCTACCGACATACCAATTTTCCACCATTAGTATTACAATTAGTAATGGAAGGAGAATCCGCAGCTTGATTTACCACACTTCTTGATTTCCCCTACTGCGGAATCCTAGGCGCATTTCTCAAGGAGACAGAAAATGGCATTATCCCAGGAACAGTTGGAACAGCAAAAAAAACAAGCAGAAGAACTGCTTTTTACCGGGGATCAAAAGCCAGGCTTTGCCAAGAGCCTGTTTTTTGGTCACTTTATATCTCCGTTGGTATTTCCTTTTCCTCAATTGGAAGACAAGGAAAGTCAGGAAGTTCACCAGGCAGTAAAGGAATTCCATCAATTCGCGGAAGAAAATCTGGATCCGGCAGCCATCGACCGGGACGCGAATATTCCTCCCCATGTGATTGAAGGCTTAGGCGGACTGGGAATCCTTGGCATGACCGCTCCGAAGGAATATGGCGGAAGAGGATTTTCCCAACAAGGTTATTGCAAGATTATGGAAGCAATCGGCAGCCGCTGCGCTTCGACAGCCGTGTTTGTGAATGCTCATCACAGCATCGGAATTCGCGCCCTGCTTTTGTTTGGAACCGAGGAGCAAAAAAAACAATGGCTGCCGGGCTTGGTGTCGGGAGAAAAATTGGCCGCTTTTGCCTTGACGGAACCGCAAGCCGGCTCCGACGCAGCTAATGTGCAGACCCTGGCCACCCCCAGCCCCGAGGGTAGGACCTACCGGCTCAACGGTGAGAAACAGTACATCACCAACGGGGCCATCGCCCAAGTACTGACCGTAATGGCCCGAACCCCGGTTGAAGGCAAAGACGAAACCAAAGTAACGGCCTTTTTGGTTACTCCCGACATGCCGGGATTCGAGGTGGTGGAAGCCCGCATGCCCAAGTGCGGCATTCGCGGCACGGCGACGGCTCGGTTGGCATTCCAGGATATGATGGTTCCTGCGACTAATATTCTCGGCAAGCAAGGCAAAGGCTTAAATGTTGCTTTAACGGTATTGAATTTTGGCCGGACCACCTTCGGAGCCAGTTGCACGGGGGCGGCGAAAACGTTGGTCAAAGCTGCCGTACATCACGCCAATACCCGTAAACAATTCCAGCAAACCCTGGGAGAATTTGACCTCGTCAAGAAAAAGATCGCCTACATGGCAGCACACACTTTCGCCATGGATGCTATGACTACCCAATGTGCCGCTTTTATTGATAGCGGTGCCGAGGATTACATGCTGGAAACAGCGATGCTGAAGGTGTTCTCCACGGAAGCCTTATGGCAGATTGTCAATGACACCATTCAAATATTTGGCGGTAAAGCTTACTTTAGCGACCAACCCTACGAGCGGATGATGCGAGATGCGCGCATCAATCAAATTGGGGAAGGCGCAAACGATGTATTGAAAGCGTTTATCGCCTTGGTCGGCATGCGTGGGGTTGGGGAACAACTCCAGGATGTGTTGTCGGCGATCAAGAACCCCTTGCGAAGCTGGGGAAAACTGTGGACCTTTAGCCGGGAACAAATGGCCGCACGCTTGCTGGCTCCTAATGTTCCGGTGGAACATGCGTCGCTGAAAATCGAGGCCAGGAATCTTGGCAAACGTATCGGCGATTTTGGTTTGGCAGTACAAACCTTACTGCGAACCTATCGCGAAGATATTTTACAGATGCAACTGCCTCAGGAACGCATCGCCGATGCTGCTTGCGATCTTTATGCTTCGGCGTGTACCCTAAGCAAGCTGGATTTCTTGTTGAATCATGGAAATGGAAACGCCGAAGAGTTACAGCGAGAAGTATTCATCGGAAAGCATTTCTTGCGGATTGCCAACCGTAGAATCCAGGATAATTTGGAGTATCTGTGGGACAACGATGACGAGTGGATCGTCAAGACTGCGGATGTTGCACTGGGGAAGGAGATTGATTTTTTACTTTCCGGCGAATGTAAGCCTGATAAAGGATCAGCGAGAAGGGAATCCACCAGATAAGATCATTGGTAATTATGGTCGCCCCAAAGGCCAGTGGCAATTCCCTGTTAATGATTGCCATGAGAAATCCCAAAGGGCCAAACAGCTTCCCCAACAATCCAACTAATAGGATTGGCCAATGCTGCAAAGGATCAAAAGCCGCAATGCCGTAGCCAATCCCGTAAACGCCAACGATCATGCCGATGCATTGCCAAAGCTGTGGGTATTGAGGACGAGGAATCGAAACCAAGTCAAAAAAACTAAATGGCATTACAACAACCCAAAGCCCCCAAAGAATGTTGTAAATCGCGGCTGCCATCAGCAACCAGAACATCCATTGGGGACTGTTTGGTTTATTTCTCATGATTGTGCCATTACCGGTTCTTGGACTTCTTTTCCCAGTAGATACCGCAAAGCATCTTCCAGTTCAGGATGCCTAAATTCATAGCCGGACTCTAAAAGTCGGACGGGTTTCACTTTGGTGCTGGCCAGGAGAAGCTCATCGGCCATTTCACCGAAAGCTAATCGGGCGCCAAAACTTGGCATCGGCATAAAGGTCGGACGCGCCAGGACCTTTCCGAGTGTTTTCGTGAACTCCAGGTTAGTAACCGGATTGGGGCTGACCAAGTTAACCGGACCTTGGACTGATTCATTGACCACGGCATGATGGAAAGCTGCCACAACGTCGTCTAGACCAATCCAACTCATGTATTGTTTACCGCTGCCGATTTTTCCGCCGGCTCCCATTTTGAATGGAAATAACATTTTGGCTAGTGCTCCCCCTTTGGGAGTAAGAATGACACCGATTCGGGCATGGACAACACGGATTCCTTTGTCAGAAGCGGGAGAGGTTGCCGCCTCCCAGTCTTTGCAAATGCCGCAAAGGAACCCCGAGCCGGGATCACTCTCCTCGGTCATCTCCTCATCCCCCCGGTCTCCGTAATACCCAATGGCGGAGGCCGAGACCAACACTTTGGGCGGTTGATTTAAACTCGCCAAGGTTTCGCACAACAACTGCGTTCCCTTTACTCGGCTGTCCCGGATTTTTTGCTTCTTCTCCTCGGTCCATCTGCCGCCGGCAATATTCTCACCGGCCAAATGGACCACGGCGTCGAAGCCCTCCAGTTTGTCCTTTTCGATTTCCCCAGATGCGGGGTCCCAGTGAAACCGCTTGTCTTCCTCGGAAGATGGTTTCCGTGACAACGAAAATACTTCGTGGCCACCCGTCGTCAAAAAGGCTTGTAGGTCGGTGCCGACCAACCCGCTCGCTCCGGTAATGAGAACTTTCATTGGTTTTACCTCTCGGTATTTCTGGTGAGATTGAAGATCCAACCTAATTGTTTCGTGCCGATAGGAAAAAACGGATTTTAGCTTTTCCTTGACCATCGAGTTGCCAAAGAAATGTCCAAATGATCCTAATGGAACTGCATATTCAATTCTGTCTTCCAGCATTGAGGTGTCGTCGGCGACAGGTTCTACTAAGTGAGTGTGATCCCAATGGGCAAATGGTCCTGTGACCATAATGTCGCGAAATTTTCTGCCCGGTTCGTATTCGGTATGCTCGGCGACCCATTCTTGCGATAGAGGTCCCATTTTCATGCGGATTACGGTTTTATCTCCCGGTTTGATGGTGCCTTTTCTCTCCACAACCTCCACCGGGTCCCAGGGAGGGTTGTAACGTTCAAAAGCTCCGGGATTTTCATGCCACTGAAAAACATCACTTGCCGGAGCATTTAGGGTAGAGCGGAAGATCAAAGTTTCTTTTTTCATTTGGCCCGCTTGGTCTTATTGGACCGACATTTGTCCGAACAATAGATGACTTGATCCCAACATTTTTTCCAACGCCTTCGCCAGGAAAACATACGCAAACAAACCGGACATAATTTTTCCGCTTTCTGTTGCCGATTCACTTCATCGCTTTGCCAGCCAGGCAAATTAACATAAACCCTCGTACAGACCATAGTGTTGTTCGTATCCAATTGGAATAAACCAAACTATCAACAATTCGGGAGTCCAAACTCATCCTGAGTTGATCATGATAGGGAACCTGAATCAGAAAGGTGGATGCCCATATTCCAATTATCAGAAAGAATCCCAACCAATAAAATACCTTTTCCGAAGAATTGGGAAGGAGGAATAAAAGTAATCCACCGGTAAACAATTCCAAAACCATTGGAGGTAAGACGACCCAAGTAGTTTTGGTGACGTGTAATTCTTCGTAACCGGGAAAGTCAGTTGTTCCAATCGCAGCAAATAAAGGGTAGTGGACAACCTGAACGAACCAGATGATTCCGACCATGAACAAGGTGCTTGCCAAATGAACAAAGAAGATTCCTTTTACAATTCCCCCAGGGTTG
>CAZPPD010000052.1:13250-13720 GCA_964588185.1 uncultured Alcaligenaceae bacterium
CACGAGCGGCCTCACGCATCATGCATTACGGGCGTCCTCTACTTCCATTTCATCACGCCCCTTGACGATTTCTTAGAGCAGCCAGTCCCCCATCAACACTTATGACCTGACCAGTAATCCAACTGTTTTCAGGGGACAACAACCACTCAATGGTAGCCGCAATATCCTCGGGTTCACCAATTCGACCCAAAGGATGCATGGCAGTGCTGGTGTTCAAAGCAGCTTCACTGCTTGTTAGCTTCTTGGTTAGGGGAGTACGAACCAATCCCGGTGCAACGCAATTGATCCGAATTCCTTTGTTGGCGTAACTCGCCGCTGCAGCTTGCGTCAGACCAATGACACCGGCTTTGGCGGCTGCTATGGCTTCGTGATTGACCAGTCCAACGCGAGCGGCACAGGAGGAAACCAACACTATGGATCCCCCTGATTGCATCATTTCTTTTGCTGCGGACCGAACCACGGCAAAGGCC
>CAZPPD010000053.1:0-13717 GCA_964588185.1 uncultured Alcaligenaceae bacterium
TGACCAAAAATCATGACCAACTTTTTGAAGTCCTAAAACAAGGCCTATCAACTAGCGACCATCAGAATTTTGTATCTAAATTAGCCAAGGCAAAAAAGAAATAAAACGAATTAGAATGGCTGCCGAAACAACAGGATAAGAGGTTGAAATGGCTACGGTTGAATCTCCCACGGCAAAGAAAATCCCCCCTCTAGAAAATGGGGATATGCTCGATCAAAAAACATTTCATGCCCGATACTTGGCCATGCCGGTGGACTGTCGAGCAGAACTGATCGGAGGAATTGTATACCTGGCCTCCCCGCAGAAGAAACCGCACAGCAAAATACAACAATTGGTAGGTCGTTGGCTGGATGAATTTTGCGAGGCCACACCCGGAACAGAAGCGCTCGCCCGAAACACGCAAATACTTGGACCGGAAAGTGAACCCCAACCCGATTTCTGTTTGTACATATCTCCCCAATGTGGTGGCCAGGTTTTCGAGGACGAAGAAGAATATGTCCATGGACCTCCGGAACTGATTGTTGAAATTAGTGCCTCAACGGAATCGATTGATTTGCATGGCAAGAAAGCTGACTATGAAAAAACCGGCGTCCAAGAATATGTGGTATTAGCATTGCGAATGAATAAGATCTTTTGGTTCTCACGACAGCGGGGAAAATATAAGGAATGGCCAATTCCATCCAACAAGATCTATCATTCAAAAGTTTTTCCGGGGCTATGGCTAAATTCTGAGGCAATTTTAACGAATAATCGCCAAGAGGTTCTCACAACACTCCGGCAAGATTTGGAATCCTCCGAACATGCGGCTTTTGTTGCCAAGCTGAAAAAGAAAGCCAAAAAATAACTACTGAAACGGTCTTATTTGCTTACGGAGAACTAGGTTTCCTTTTTTAGGTCAGCCAAGAACACTCATGAGCAAATTCAAAGAACATCCACAAGTAGTTTGCGTCCCAAAAAATGGCAGTTTCTGAGCTACTTAACCGCATTCGGTTGGTGGCCCACATCTGCCAGTATGTGCTTGACCAGATTCTTCATGACGAATCCTTGACTTGGGCATATGTGGACGGGGGCTTGTTTCTTGTGAAGATTTTCGGCAACCACTGGACCTACTGCCGCAATCCGAGTCTTTTCGAATGCCAAACCAAGTTCCGATTGAAGATTGCGATCTCCAGCTACTTCGAACAGGCGGTCCACCTGAGGGCTGCTGGTTAGAACCAGGAAATTGACTTCTCCCCGGGACATATGCCCGATCAGATTGGCTACGCTATCAGCATCGGCAGCCGGAGCATAGATGTAAGGAAGGGTGGCCGCCATAGTTGCCCCTGCTTTGGACAAATATTTCTCCAAGGCGGGATTGCTGGGAGAGTAAAGTTGAACGCCGACAATTTTTCCTTTGAGGTCCTCTTTTCCGAGAGAAGAAATCACACCTTCGGTAGTAGGTGCGTCCGCAACTACAGTAGGTTTGAGGTTGACTTCACGCAACGCCTTAACCGGCTTGGGACCTCGAGTTAATAGTCGGGTTTTCTCCAATCCTGCAAGCACTTCCGGCTTGATTCCCGCATCTTCGGCAATATTCAACAGACGCCGAACTCCTTCACCCGTAAAGAATATCACATAGTCGAATTTGTTTTGCGCCAACTGCTTTAACCAGGCAACCACCGGTTCAACCTCAGGTGGATTCAGAATGCTAACCATTGGGCATCGAAGGATGGAAGCACCTTCTTGTTCCAGCATTTGAGCTAATTCTTCAAGCTGTCGTCCTTCAGCCAAGGCAATGGTTTGACCAGTAAGGGGAGCCATTCGGAAGAACCTTTCTTATTCGATATTGTTGTTTTTTTTGAGAGTAAGTGAAACAAAAAGTCATTTCACATAATTTTAACGCATCTACTGCTTCTAGGGAAACCTGGTGTCCCCACAAATGAGGGAGCAACCGGAGAAAGGAAAGAGTTAATAAATATTCACTTTGAAAGTCAATCTCATTTCGAGCTTGAGCCGTTGTACGAGGCAAACCCGGCATTGAAGAACGCTTTCAAAGATAAAAACTTGGCCCCACAAAAAATTGTTGTGCAGGTGAGTGGAATAGGGAATACACTTTGTCTTGCCAGGCTCTGCCCAGCTAATCCGATATGCTACGAATCAATGGTCAGGACTCATCCCTGTCGATGTTATACAGATACCCAAGCAAAACACCATTGCATACCAAGCAAACCAAGCTGGCCATGGCGGCCGGTAATATTACCGCTTGGTCTCCGCCAAGGTAGGCGTTCATAGTAGCCGTCAACAGCCATAGCTGCAAAACCACCAGCAACAGAACCAGGCATAATACGCCGTAGGTGATAGTCGATCGTTGTTCGCGAGTCAGCTTTCGTTTCATACTGTTCGAAACTCCAATCCGGTTGCATAAATAGAATCACCCCGAACTTCCAATTGGATTCGGGTGAGTGGGCGACGAGGTGGACCGGCAATGGGACGACCAGTGGTTAGGTCGAAGATACCATGGTGGCAGGGACAATGAATTTCATTATGGCCCACATCGGGCACCACCGCACAGGAAAGGTGAGTACATTCGCGACCATAGGCTAGCAACCTCGGGTTATCTCCGGCATCATCAGGCAAACGAACTAGTAGGCAACCATTTCCTTCCTCCGGATAGTCAAAAGGGATTGCATTGCCGACGGGAATGTCCTTAAGGTCTGCGATTTTCTTGGCGGCAGGTTCACCGCTTTGATTTCGGAGCCAATTTTGCAGCAAGATCCAGAATTGGCCGACGACAAAAGCGAGGCTTGTTAGCCCGAGGAACTGGGTGAAGTTTCGTCGTGAAACATCGTTGTCCTTAGGCACATCGATGGGAAATTCCCGCCGCCACTCGGGCTGTTCGGAGAAAGGCCGTCCATCAGGTGCAACCGGCGTGGGATTAGGGGTTTCTTGGCTCATAGTACTTTTCAGTTTAATTCGTTTCGTTGTGGATAGTGTCCAGGAGATTGAGAGAGATCGTTTTCCCATTGGAACCGGAGTCCTCCAGAACCGCAGCAACGTCGAGATACTTAGGCTGGGCGGATTCCTTGGGAGCCATCATATTCACCTTGGTCCGGATGGTTTGCTTTCCGAACTGGAATTGGTTCACCGGCTGACTACGCGGGCGTAACCTTTCGGCTTCCTGTTTGGTGCCGAAGAAGAGCGCTCCACTCGGGCAAACAGAAGCACACATTGGTTTCTTTCCGGCTGAGGTACGGTCGTAGCACATATCACACTTCATCATCAGCTCAAATTCGGTCTTCATTTTGGGCACGCCAAAGGGGCAAGCTAGTACACAATTATTGCAGGCTACACATCGAGGCTTGTGAGCCGAGCGGACTACTCCATCCTCGTTCTTCTTGATAGCATCGGCAGGACAAACCTCGGCACACGTAGGAGAATCACAGTGCATGCACACCACTGGAACGGTCTGGGGAGAGTGGCCTCGATCCACAAATTCCAAGTGGATCATGGAATGACCTTTGTGGGTGTCACATTCGCTGCAAGCTTGTACACAGGCTTCGCAGCCGATGCAGCGGCTGGGATCGAGGAAGAATTCCAAATGGTCCGGAACAGGCATAAGGTACCTTTCAATTATAGTCGAGGTCAATTCGGCTGAGAGGCAGGCTGGGGTTCCGTTCCACCGGCATAACGAGGTGGACCATAAAGCCGCAATATTCGCACTGCACAAACCTTAAACTCGGGTATCTTGGAGATCGGATCTTGAGCATCGATTGTCAATTGGTTGACACTCCTAGGTCCCCCCCAATGATATGGGACAAAAATCGTATCCGGCCGAATGGTTGTCACGATCTGTGCCTGCAAGCTGCACGATCCTCTTCGCGACTCTATCCGCACCCAGTCACCCTCCTGGATGTTTTTGCGTTCAGCCAAGCGGGGATGAATCTCAACACGAGGTTCCGGGTATTGATCTACCAGAGGACCAATTCGCCGGGTCTGATTGCCGGACAAAAAATGACTGACAACTCGTCCGGAGGTCAGAATAATCGGGAACTCCTCATCAATTTCCTCCTTCGGTGGTGTGTACGGAGCAACATTAAAACGAGCTTTACCATCGGGAAAGAAAAACCGTCCTTTACCTTTGGCTACACTGTTCCACGAGCCCTCCTCGAACAATCGAGGTGTACCTTGGTGGTCATCGTCAGGGCAAGGCCAGAAGACTCCGAACTGGTCTTCGATTTTCTCGTAGGTAATGCCCGAATAATCGGCTACACCGCCTTTGGAAGCCTGCCGCAGTTCGTCAAAGATTTCCCGGGGATGAGCAAAGGTAAATCCCCGTTCTCGTTCCAGAGCCTTGGCAATATCCTGTATGATCCGCCAATCTTGGCGGGCTTCTCCCGGAGGTTCTACTGCCGCATTAATCTTGATTACACGCCCTTCCGCGCTGGTAACCGTCCCTTCATCTTCTTCATGCAAGGACCCCGGCAAAACTATGTCGGCGTGGCGCGAGGTCTCACTCATGAAGAACTCGATGGCGACATAAAACTCCAGCCGCTCCAGCATCGATTTGATGAAGTTGTTGTTAGGTAGTGACACGAGTGGATTGAAGCAAATGCTCAGCAGGCCCTGAATCTCACCGCGATCTACTCGCCGGAAGATTTCATAGGCATCTACACCCGCGCCGGGTAAATCGTCCGGGTTAACTTCCCAAACACCTGCGACGTGGGCTCGATGCTCGGGGTTTTCAATGTCCCTGGCTCCGGGAAGTTGATCGCATTTTTGACCATGCTCGCGGCCCCCTTGACCGTTCCCTTGTCCGGTAATTGTGCCATAGCCGCAGTTTTCTCGGCCAATGCGACCGGAGGCAAGGAAGATGTTAATTGCACCCATGCAGTTCTGTACCCCATGGGAATGATGTTCGATCCCCCTTGCGTGCAACAGGAAACTACTCGGCGCAGTTCCCCACCACTCGGCTGCCTTGCGAATGGCATTCTCTGCAATTCCGGTGACCTCGGCAGTTTTTCGTGGAGTCCACTCTTGAACGTGCTCAACTACCTGATCGAAACCAACAGTATGTTCGTTGATGAAGTCGTGGTCAAGCCAATCGTTCTCGATCATCAGGTGGAGGATGCCGTTAAACAGCGCAATGTCTCGGCCTGGTTTAACCGGAAGGAACAGGTCGCAGGTGCGAGCAATCGGTGTAATACGCGGGTCTACAACAATGATGCGGGCACCGTTCTCCCGAGCTTGCCAGATGTAGTTGGTCAGGATAGGCGAGCATTCCCCAACATTGGAACCGCTAATCCAAATCACTTTGGCATTGAGGATGTCGGACCAGGGATTCGCTGCTCGGTCGATGCCGAAGGCTTTTTTATTGGCGGCAGCAGCACTGACCATGCATAAGCGGCCGTTGTAGTCAATGTTTTCAGACTTTAAGCACACTCGGGAAAACTTTCCCATCAAGTATGCCTTCTCAGTGGTTAGGCTGGCACCGGAAAGAACTGCGAAAGCATTTGGGCCATACTTGTCTTGAATGCGTTGTATCTCAGAAGCTACTTTGGAGATCGCTTCCTCGTAAGCAAGAGGCCGAAAACCTCCCGGAGTATCCGGGTCGCGCTGGTAGGCAGTCAAGAGGCGGTCCGGGTGAGCACCTTGCAGGTAACGCTTGACACCTTTGGGACAGAGCATGCCTTGGTTGAAAGGAAACTCTTCCCACGGCTCAAAACCAATTACCTCATTTTCTTTGACCTTGAGTTCAATGCCGCATTGCATACCGCAAAAGCAGCAATGAGTCTTGACCTGTTTGTCTGCCTCTAGGGCAGTTTTTAAACTTGGTCCGTCCGAGTACCGCAGGCTAGGACCAAACTCCTGAATAATGTTCAAGGACTGAGTAGGTGACTTAGCCATGTCTCAGGCTCCCTTCGATAGGTGCTGGAGTTCCGGTTGCACCACCGGCTCCAAGGTGTGTTCCACGTAGGCGGCCTCACCATTACCTGCCACCCACGTCATGCCTTGCGCCACTCCCAGCATTGCTCGGCGGCATTTTGGGCAGATCCATTGGTAATGCTCGACTGAAGAGTCGGGTAACTCGTATTGGTACCCCAGTTGCTTTTCAATTTCGATGAGGTCTTCGACATGCATTCGCGATGCAAAGTTTTCATTACAACGGCGGCATTTCGCTTGCTCCCCTTGCTCACCTACGTCTTTGTAAAGAGCGACGCCAACTTGCGCAGACCGTTGGAAGATGTGGAAGAATTTCCCAAACGGCAACCACATAAGCGTGAAAATCACAGTAATCGCATGCAAGATGGCAAGAAAATCATAGCCATACCCCTTCATCCAGGTATAGCTCGCTGTTAACATCAACCCGGTGGCACTAATCGCAAACAGCAAGAACAGTGGCAAGATATCCTGGCCGAACCTTTGCAAGGCCGCTGCTCCTTGGTCTCGTAGTCGCCTGTGTAATGCAAAGGTGACTCCAATGATGACAAAGAAGGAGGACCACACCAGACCATGAAAGGTTAAGAATGCAGGTATGGAGTTAATGGGAAACGAAACCGTTGGAAAGCCGAAAACATAAACTCGATACCACGACATATCATTGGGAAGAATGTCAAAGTGAATCCAACCGAACACCAATGGAAATGTTATTGCTGCGGCAATCAAGCATCCCCACATGGTAAACCAATGGGCTGCCCAGCGCAACTTGCCGCGCCTCCAGATAAAACCATTGAAGGCGAGGTCCACAAAAGATCGCCTCAGTACGCGTAGTAGGTTGGTACCAACATGACGGGGATAGAGGAAGCGAAATATCACCCGCCAACCCCGCCGCCAATACATTGCCGTCGGTGGTCTTTGCAACCATAAGGAGTAGCGATAGGTCACTCCAAAGACTGCAAATAAGGTGGCAAAGGTATATCCCACTAGAGCAGCATCAAAATGCTCCAGGTTGTTGGAACCAAGCACGATCAATATGGAAAACAGGGCTGTTACCAGGAAAGCCCAGATAATCGCCTTGATTTTTTCTTTTTTCATGGACACCCTTTCGATGCCTAGAGGTCGTACCAACCTGTGTGTTTTGGTAAGCAATAGGAGCAGGTAGGTACCAATGCTTCCCGCTCCTTATAATTCACAACTAGGCTCCTGCCGGTTCGGGAATGACGTCTCCCCTTCGGTCAGCCATCGCTGCATCCAATGCAGCTTGAGCTTCTTGCTCAGCGACTGAGGAGAAACGAACGGTAAAGGTCAATAAGGAGCTCAAGGCAACTACAATACCGAGAATGAAAAGGGCGGTAGGCCAGCTCAGACCTTCCACCTTAAACAGAAATCCTGCGGCTACTGCCCCGGCGTTGCCGCCTGCTCCAACTATCCCGGCAACGGATCCGAGGGCCCTCCTGTTAATAAATGGCACAACCGAGTAGGTTGCTCCCTCCGACATCTGAACAAAGAGACTAAACAAAATAAGCGTTGGAATAGCCAGAACAAGAATCCCCATTTGAGAGAAGAGCATCAAAGCCATCCCTTGGCAGAAAAGAGCGATGAACAACCAGCGGACTCGCCCGGTCAACCCCCACTTTTCCCCGAATTTGTCCCCAAAGATGCCACCGAGAGTACGGGCAAAGATGATCATCAGGCCGAAAAGGCTGGCAATCAAACCGGCAATCCCAACAGCAGTTACCGAATCCATTTCCCGGAAGTAGTCAAAGTAATCCAGGAAGTAGAGAGCAGCGACGTTGTTAATAGTCAGTTCAATACCAAAGCAGGCTCCATAAATCAGGAACAAACTCCAAACCCGATAGTCACGACAAGCTTCGATGAAAGTGCCGTTTGTTTGTTTCTTAGGCGGCATCTTCCCTGCTTCCCGTAGGTCCTTGTAGTTGCCTTCAGGAGTATCTTGAGTGAGATTGTAATAGGCGATGCCGACCAAGGCACAAACCAAACCGGCTATGAACATTGAAGCTCGCCAACCCCAATATTGAGGCTCCCCGACAACGGACTGGAGCCATAAAACAATCGAGGAATCCGGATTACTTGCCACCAGGGAATCTACCCATGGTCCCATCCAAGCGAATAGGCCTAGAAAGCCCGCGAAAATCAGAGGCATGACAAGCTGCGTTACTCCCCCTCCTAAATTCCCCCAGCCGGCAGTTGTGGCATTGGCCGTTCCGACACAGTTAGGGGCGAACATGATGGAAGTGTGGTATTGAGTGATAACAAAAGACGCGCCTATGATTCCTATTGCCACGCGAAAAATTAAAAAGGTGGTGAAGTCTTGAGCAAAGCCGATACACATCACAGGAATCGAACCGATCACCAGCAACCAGGTGTAGGCCAAACGGGGGCCGATCTGATCGCAAAGCCAACCGATTAACAAGCGAGCGAGAATAGTGATCGAAACAGAACCAATGATACACCAGCCGATCTGCTGTTTGCTTAGGGTCATCTCATCGCGGACAATCTTCATCAAAGGTGCGATGCCGAACCAGGCAAAGAAACACAGAAAAAAGGCAAACCACGACATGTGAAAAGCCCGCATCTGGGGCGTAGAGAAACTAAACAGATTAATCCGGGTGGCTCGGCTGCTTTCTGGCACCGGATTTTCTCCCTGTGGTGAGAAAGAGCTGGTTTCCTTGTCACTTGAATGCACAATTTTCCCCTTTCAGGATTCCGTTTTCAGAACACACTATGGTTGAATGAAAGCAAAAATGAATCTGACAATAGGGTTGCGGTGAGCAAATCCGATTGCACCTGATCTCTGTTCCAGCTCTTCAGGTCCTGTAGGGCGAAACTCAGGCTTGTGTGGGGCCAGGTACCATTTTTTCCGTTCGGCCAAAATGTACCTGCATTATCCACCCACACCCCATACCCCTAGCGGCGGACTCGTAGCACAAAGATAAAGGCTCATTGACTTGCGCGAAGGTGGGAGAGGGAAAATGTGCGCAAAATCAAAGTAGTGTAAAACCAATTCATTGGACGATAACGGCAACTATTGTGCCAGGAAAAAGTCATTAACAAGCTAGTCTTAACTGGTTTGCCTGCATAACCTTATGGGAAGTGATTGCAGGAAGAAAATATAAGGGCCCCAAGGACTGCATGTCCATCAAGCAGAATTGCCTGCTGACTAGGCAACTAGGCTAAAGAATCTCGCAAAAAATGCAGGTGATTTGTACTGTTCCTTTTTTGGCACACCAGCTTACTGGTCTAATCGGCAGGTTTCGCCTCTCTACTCGGCAGCCGGTGGCCTTCGGATGTGTTTGGTGGGGGTTGGGATGCCTTCTTTTTACTTCGGCGGTGGAACTCCCGCATTTGGAAATAGGAAAACAAAGCCACAATCGCTCCTGCAGCGAAACCAATTCCAAAGAATTGCCAGGACACTATGCTGGGATAGGAATCGTCGGACTTTTGTGCGGTGGCTTTTTTGTCTTGTTGGTCGGGTTTGGTTGTTTGGATTTTTTGTCCCCCCAGTTCGAAGATTGATTTTTTCTTCGGTGGAGGAGTAGAAATCAAAACCGAACGGTGACGTACCAAATCTTTGTAGCGCAATTGATCTACTTCAACCAGTTGGCGAAAAATCAAGTCTGCCGCCGCGATATCTCCTTTTGCGTTATATAATTCCCCCAACTGCCAATACAAACGCTGATCGTTGGGGAGCCAGATCAATAACTGCTGGACGATAGCTAAGGCGTCTTTGGGCAGCAGCTTTTCCTCCTTTGCAGCGATCTTTCCGGCTTGGTATTTGCCATTTTCTCCTTGGAACAATACCGGCTCTCCTTTGGTTCCAAACAGTGGATCCACATGCTCGGGAATAAATCGGGGATTGGTTCTGGCTTGTTGCGCCTCTTTGTAGCGGGACTTGAGCAGCTTCTGATAATAGTTCTCCACTCTTCGATACCATCGAAACGTGTCTTTATCCCACCCGATCTGCTCAAAGTAATGCTTCTGGGTATCCGAAAGATCTTCCCATTTTTCCGGCCAAGTCGTCTTCCGCAACAGGCCGAGCTGGGTAATTAGCGCCCGGTCGATTTGTCCTGCCAAGTGGTAGGCAGTAACCAAATTAGCCCTTATTAGAAAATTGAACCCCTCATTGAGGTCCCTGGCTTTTAAGGATTCCAAGCGTTCGAATTCTTTCAGCAAAGCGACGGCTTTATTGGGCCGATTGAGACGGATCAGGTACGCTCCTAAATTCATCCTTTGATCCGAACTCAAATCTTCGAAGGAAGATTTTTCCGCCAGCGTCGCCGCCAGAAGGGCCCGCTTTCGCGCCGGTGTTTGATATTTGTATTTCTTATTGGCCAGATCTAAATCCACCCCCATTTTCTTCAGTTCCACCAAGGTAATGCGGAACTCCTGAAAGTCCGGATGGAGATTCTCCATTTGGTCTTCCGCTGAATTGTAAACCCCAGCTTGAGTGGTAGGAGTAAGGAGAAGGAAAAGGAGGAGGAAAGGAGAAACACCCTTGGCAATCAATAATCTCATAGTTGACCATCCAGATTGGATACCGAAAACTTCCCCTCTCATTTTACAGATTCACGGCTACTTTCGAAGCAAATCTTGAGGGAGATCAGCACCCAATTGGATCGGTTAGGCAGCCTTTTCAGAATTCCCATCAGAAGAATTCGAGTCTTGAGAAGACAACAATATGGCGGGAGGTGGAGGTTCATCCAGAAGAGTCCTGGCAATCTGTTCGATTTCCCCCTGGTATTGCCCCAATTGTTGGATCGCCTGATCGCGCTGATTTTTTAGCGTTTGCACTTCGGATTGCAGATTGCCCAACTCGGTTTGAGAAAGAATGTGATGATGTTCCCAAGCGGCAAGTTCATCTGCATTGGTCATCTGTTCCGACTTGAGTTCCTCAAATTGGTCGTACAATTCTTGATAACGATTCTGCATTTCCACCAACTCCAAGTACAGTTGTTTGTTTTCCGCCTCAAATACAATCACCGCCTCCTCTTGATGGCGAGCCCACTTGCGTTCCAGCTTCTCGATTCGCCGCTGTGCGGAGTCCGGGTTCAGAGCTTTTCCGAGAATCTGCTGGCGGTATTGCTCGACGGCCAAGGTTTTATGCGTCAACGCTTGTTTTTCTTCGGCCAACACTTTCAACTGTTGATGCTTTTCCTGATTCAATTTGGAAAGCTCGCGGCGCTCTTTTTCGAATGCTTCTTTTTCCTTTCGCAAGGAATCCATCTCTTCCTGCCGGGCCGCCGACCAACGTTTCCGCAGATTTGCAACCGCCGAAAGCTGATTATCCGCTTGCTCCTTTTTGCTTTCCACTTCTGCCAACAATCGTTCTCGCTCCCCGGCCAAACTCAACTCATGAGTCCGCAGCCGGCCTTGCCAGCCAACAAGGTATTGCCGGAAATTAACCATCTCCTTGTGTTTCTCACGCAGATCATCCAAGGCTACCGCCAACTGTTGCTCCCGAACCATGAGAGCTCGGGTTTTTTCCTGCAATTCGTTCAGAAGCTGCATGGCTTGGCTGGAAATCGAATTTCGCTCTAGATTCCATTTCTCCTGTATTTGCAAGAGCTGCTCCCACCGCTTTGCCAATCGGAGTCTCTGATCTGCTAATTCCCCGGCGATTTCTTCCAACTCCCTTTGCAGAATTGCCTGGTGCGAAATTTCCGTTCTGGGCAACAGCCAATCTTCAATAGCCAGCCACTTGGTGGGAAGGACTACCAAAGGGTATTTCCTTGGAATTTCACTCTCTACCGCCAAATTTGTTCTCTGACCCGATTGGTAACCTGTAAGTCCGGAAGTAGACCCGGATGCCGGTCCATTTATTTGCTGGTGACGATTGTGCCCATCTCTGTTTTGCTGCTTGAGATCCAAGGGAGATTGGGAAATCCGCCGCTTTTCATTAGCCAAACGAGTTTCCTTGCCCAGTATTTCCCATTCCCTCTCCTCCAAGCTCTCAAACCAAATCTCAATTTCTTCTAATTGTTTGTCCCGCTCGTTGTAGAACCGTTCTTGCTCCTGGCGCAGTTCACTCCAACGGATCTCTAATTGGCGACGGCCGATTTCGAGATCTGTATTGAATCTCAGGCAGCCTTCGGTGATATCCGACTTTTCTTTTTCCAGCTTGGAATGTTCCAGTTCCAAATATTGGTAAATCTCCGCCAGTTCCTCTTCCCGTTGGGCCAGTTTCTTGCGTTCGGCCGTTAATTGCCGGTGGAATCTTCGTTTCATGTTCCGGCGAAGAGTATTCAATCGGTCCCGCTGTGCCTCCACATGTTTCTGTTTGGCCAGCAATTCCTTTTCGGTGGCCGAAAAATCCTGCGTAGCCTGTTCCTGGAAACGCTCGAACGATTCCCGTTCGCGTTTCAAAGCCTGACGAGCGGCTTGGGCCTGCGAATGCATCTCCACCAGGCGCTTACGCTTTTCCTCCAGATGAGCAGCCAGTTCCGTTTGTTGTTGTTCCAACGTTGCCTGACGTTGATTCAGAAGTAACTCGCTTTCCGTCAGGGAAGCTTGTTGAGCCGCCACGGCGGCAACTTGGATTCGTAACCCTTCGACATCTTCAAGGCCGTTTTTCTCTGCCTCGGTTTCCGGGGTTCGATACAAACGGACTAAAAGTAAAATTGGACCAATCGCCAGCTGATCTCGATCCTGAAGCAAACAGGTGCCCACCCGTTGACCGTTGACCAGAGTGCCGACTTCCCCGTCCAGGTTCCGCAGATAAAATTCACCACTGGAGTAGGAAATAAGACAATGGAGCGGACCAATCCCATCGACATTCATGCGAATGTCAGAGCTTTGGGCTTTTCCAATAATTGTGACGGTTGTTCCTATTGCCCGCTTGGTACCCTTCAGGCGTCCATTGAGGACCACCAATTCACCAACCGGAGTAGTCGGGTCCGACTCCCTGACGTGGGTAGAATCCATCCCAGTATGCCCTCTTCGTAGACGTAGACATCCTTATCTGTTATCGGCAGAGACGTCGGTGGATATTGAGGAATGTATAAACCGCTAAAAATAGCATAAGCCAGGCCTCCGGGGATAAAGATTCCCATTGCCTGGCTTAGTAAATGATGATAGGGATTTTTAATGGATGGTGGTTTTTAAATTACGAATCCAACACCGCTTTGATCTTGGAAACCAAATCCCTTTCCGAGGACAACCCGGTGATTTTTTCCTTGAATTCTCCATCTTTCATAATGAATACCCGCGGAATGCTGGTCACTCCGAACTTGCTGGCAAGATCCGAGTTGTCATCCACATTCAGCTTACCGACTTTAACTTTGCCTTCGAATTGATCGGCAATCCGTTCAAAAATCGGCGACAACTGCCGGCAAGGCCCGCACCAGGGAGCCCAAAAATCCACCACGACCGGCTGATCGCTGTTTTCTACCTCTTCGGTCCAATTATCTTGAGAGAATTCGAGTACAGCCATTACGATCCTTTCCTTTTACATGGTTCCAGAATGTGGTTTGTCTGACCAAACCGCTTCAACAACAAGTGAATTTTAGTTAACGGAATTATAGGTACCCTGATTTCAATAAACAATCCAGCTTGGTAGTTTCCTCGAATGGTTTTCTAAATCCGGCTATTTTCTAACATTCGAGTTTGATCCAAGGACGGTTCTATCCAAAAAGTGCTCGAAACGGCAAGAAATGTCAAAATCCAACAAATGTTTAGCTAAACGACCGAACTTGACGATTTCAAATCTGTCTTCTAATATGCTGGTATAAATCAAATAACCGGCCCCATCGTCTAGAGGCCTAGGACACGGCCCTTTCAAGGC